>CAZHXE010000077.1:0-5922 GCA_964536005.1 uncultured Candidatus Saccharibacteria bacterium | reverse complement strand
AGCGGGACGTTGTAATCTGCGCGTAAAAGCACACGCTTGTCTTTCAGGTCGATATCTGAGAGGGTTTTTTTTGTAAAAAGCATACGGGCGGCATTTCTCTTTTATTGGATAGTAAAAGAGTACCGCAGTTTAGCCTTTAGCGGTACCGTCATCTTGTTAAGACTGTGTATAAAAACGTGCAAATACGGGTAGTAATAAATCGATCGGGTTTGCCCGGAAGCGCGCTTAGAAGAAGCGCTCCCGGGCAAACCACTTGCAGCAGGTCTTAACAGGCGGCAGCCCGATGCTCAGTCGCGACAATCGCGACTTGTTGGGCGAAAATCTGCTCTAAGATGCCGTACGCCCTGGCCCTATGCGCTGGAGTAAGGACGCCGTTCGAAGGAAGGGCACTCAGGAATATATCGTCTTCTTCATCGAGCCCGATCCGGCTCCATAGTTTGCTATGGAGTGCACGAATCTCTCGCAAATCCCTTAGCAGAAACTCGAAGACGGATGCTGTGTAGAGGTCGAGAACCGTTATCGCCATGGCCTCGTCATAAGTATCTTGCAGTATTGCTATGGCAAGTTCCGCTCGTGATTTACGAAGCTTACCTAGGAAGCCTTCTGGGATCGCTACGGTCATCAGACCGAGCTTGACCGCGGGAAGTTCCCTGTAGTCGGGCCCGCTCCGAATGAAGTAGCCGAGCTCATAAAAGAGCAGGCGAGTTCTTATCGTAATCATATGTCCGCCATCGCTAGTACGTGAATAGGTTCGTTGTACCACCTGAAACATTGAACAATGCGCGCCCCGCACGTTTCAAGAGATAATACGCAAAGGTCAGTAGAATGAGTAGTTTACTGGCCTCGTATTCTCTCTTGAAGAAGCTTGGTTACGAGCATTGCAAAAACTAAGACCGAACTTTTAATGTGCGCATTACTTCATGCAATGCAACAAATATTATTAACACTTTTTTAGGATTAATGCAAGATGCACCTCTGTTCGAGTGGTAAATCCACCCACGAGGATGCTCTGATCGAAGTTAGTCGATTTTGCGAACTTTGATGGTATCGGTACCACCAACCTGACCAGGATACATACCTGAGCACATTACAACGGTGTCGCCCTTTTTGAAGATATTCTGCTGCTTTAGGAACTGCGTCAGCTTCATGCCAGCCGTTTTACTGTCGCGCCGCACAAACGATTTGCCACCGTATACAAGAGCAAGTTGCTGTGCCACACGCTGCGTAGATGTAACCATAAAGATCGGCATGCTTGGGCGATGCGCAGCAATGCTGCGGGCAATTTGGCCTGAGCTTGTTTCAGCCACAATAGCCACAGCGCCAACTTGGTGCGCAAGCGTGATGACTGCAGAGCTAATTGCACTTTGCAAAGATTGGTCGGCTTCTTTATAAAACAATGGCTTTAAAGGAGAGTTCTTCTGCGTAAACAAAATAATGCGCTTCATCATCTGAACCGTCTCTAGCGGATACTTACCGTTAGCCGTTTCATCGCTTAACATAACAGCATCGGCACCAACGATCACAGCAGTGGCTACATCTGATACTTCAGCGCGAGTAGGCTCGGGCATTTCGGTCATCGAAACTAGCATTTGAGTGGCAACGATTGAGATTTTACCGTATTCCAAACACTTACCGATGATCTGGCGTTGCACAATCGGCACAGACTCAGGCTCGGTCTCGATAGCCAGGTCGCCACGCGCAACCATAACAGCATCGCTGGCACGAATAATTTCATCAATATTTTCGACCGCCGCTTTCGTCTCAATTTTGGCAATAATTTTTGCTTTTGAATTATGATTCTTCAAAATTTTACGTAGGTTTTCGATATCGGCACCGGTTTGCACAAATGAAATGGCTACGTAATCAATGTCTTGATTCGCACCATATGCAATGTCTTGTTTGTCTTTAGTGGTTAAAATATCGCCCTCAAAGCTTGTGTCAGGCAGATTTATACCTTTTCGCTTAGTAACAATGCCCTCATTTTGGGCCGTTACATACACTTTGCCATCACGTACAGAATCTACGATCGTTCGAATACGACCGTCAAAAAGAAATATACGCTCACCGCGCTTTACCTTCTTACTAAGATCGTACTGGGTTGGGATCGGGCCGCCTTGCTTGTATTCACACTGATACTGAAAAACAAGTTGCTGCCCCGTTGCGATAGGAATGAATCCATCAAAGTCACCAAGACGTATTTTAGGGCCCTGTAAATCCTGAATAATTGCCGCTGGCTTGTTGTTATAAGCCTTTGAGGCAAGACGAATCCACCGGATCTGTCGATCACGTTCTTCATAATTACCGTGCGAAAAATTAAGTCGAAAGCCATTAACACCCGACTTCAACATCTCTCGAATAGTTTCTTTACTGTCGCTCGCTGGACCGACTGTAGCTATAATTTTAGTACGCTTGAAATCTTCAAGCTCATGATTTGCCGCTTTTTGCATCGCCTAGATAGTAGCAATTAAACCTACATTTTAAAAGTGTATTATTGCAAAATCATTGATTTTCGCATTAAAACCGTGTACTAGTCGGTGCGCATTGCCTTGATCGGGTCGATCAAAACGTTGCGTAAAATTGGGATTGCACCGCCAATTAAGCCAACTGCGATCGAGAGCAACCATATACCTAGCATGTGCATTGGGTTAAAGCCGATAAAGCTTATGTCGAAGGCATGCGCATAGTTTCCGGTAAGCTCTGTAAGTGTCGTCGAAAGTTCGTCGGCCTGTTTTATGGTAACAATAGTCAAAATGACCAGCGAAATTAAGATTGCAAGTAGGTATGAAATTGTCGTAATAATCGCTATATAGGTTATGTATACTTTTGCGATATCAAATCGGCTTGCGCCCATAGCACGGAAGACACCGGTTTCTTTTCGGCTATCGGATGCTACCTTGCTCGTAGTAAAGAAGAGGAACAAAGCCGTAAGTCCTGCGAAGAAGCCCACAACCCACTTTGCAAAGTTCCAGAAACTTTGGGCTTGCTCGTCAAATTCTAGCAGAGCATCACGGTATGGTGTCACGTCAACACACTCTGCCGCATAGCTCGTGCTATTGCATGAGTACTTAGTAGAAAATTTCTTTAGATCATCTTTTGAGGCGAATTCGATAATATACTGATCAATAGCACCATCCGCAAAAAGGTCAGTCGGTTCTTGCTCGACAGTCTCGACAGCCTCCACTGGTTCTGGGGCACCCTTGTCTGCAAATTGCAAATAATTTTCACTATAGAATGTATTAAAAACATGCTTTGTGGATTGATTTTCAAAAACAGACTTCGGAATATAGGCGTTATCGGAACCGCCTGAAACGTTCAGAAGTCCATCTTTAGGCGCAATGCCGACAATCCTAAATTTGATTTCAGTTTTAGCGTCTTCTAGAGTTGATCCAAGTGCAATCACTTTGCCCATATAATCATCTTTTAACTGTTTTAAAAGCTCGACTTTTTCGCTACCCTTCAGACCTTCCAGTTTTTTACCAGATACATCAAGCAGTGAACCTGCGTTAATAACGATAGGAATAGAGCCATCGTCTCCTATTTCAAGGCTACCACCTTCTACGAGGTCCTCCCTGACTAATTCATCACTGCGGACACTAAACATGATCCCACCGTAGCTTGAGGCGTCGACAAAACCCGCACCATTCGCTGTTTGCTCAAAAGTTGAAAGTTCGGTGTCATTCAGTTTTAGATTATTGGAGGCGTTAAACGTATCAAATAACATGCGCATGGTGTAGACATTTGTGATGTTGGCATCGCTATACTTTTGTTTAATAGAGTCGCCAGATTGAATTTCGGAGCTGCTGGTTCCATTGGCACTTTGGCTGTATGAGCCATAGTACACAACTCGCGCTTTTTCGGAGCTGATACCTGGCGTCGATTTAAACGCATTACGTGCGCCGGTGAAGCCCATCGACATAGAAACAAGTATAACGAGCATGAATGCAGAAATAAGGGCGCTTAAAACGGTGCGGACTTTGCGGGCGCGGACCTTAGTCCAGGCTATGAGCAACGCATATCTTAAATTCATACAATTGCTCCGTCTTCAAGCTCAATGACCCGATCGGCCGCAGCGGCAGTTTTTTCATCATGCGTAACAACTAAAATAGCCGTTTTATAGGTTTGCCTAATCTCTTCAAAAATATGCATAATCTGGTCACCATTCTTACGGTCAAGGTTACCGGTTGGCTCGTCTGCCAGTACAAGCTTTGGGTTATTAACTAATGCGCGCGCAATGGCAGTACGCTGAATTTGACCGCCAGACAGCTCATTCGGCAAATGCTTAGCACGCTCGGCCAATCCGACCGCCTCAATATATTTGGTAGACTCGCCATCCATTTCAGCTTTTGGCGCACGCTTAAACATCATGGGGATCTGCACGTTAGTCTGCAAATTTAAGAAAGGTTGCAAAAAGAAGAACTGAAATACAAAGCCAATAGTTTGGTTGCGATAGCGCGACAATTCTTTGTCAGATAGTTTTGATAAATCTTTTCCGTCAATTTCTACAAGCCCTTCATCTGGCTTATCCAAGCCACCAATCAGGTTGAGGATACTACTTTTGCCTGACCCACTTGGCCCAACCAGCGCCACAATCTCGGCCTCGTGAATTTCAAAGCTCACGTCTTTCACCGCCCGCACCTTGGACTTGCCCATTTTGTACTCTTTAGAAACGTGCTCGAGTCGTGCTATGACCGGCCCTGTCGAGATTTTGCCAGGTCGTGCTTTTACGTCGGTTTGACGAAGATCTTTTAATAACTGCTGATAGTCAGTCCCATATGTCTTGCGAATGTTTTCGAGTAAGGCTTGTTTGTCTGACATAGTGATAAGCAATAGTGAACCATAAAGTGTGTGCAACCTCAAGCATGGTTCGAGTGGATAAGTGTATTTATATAGGAGGGTGCAAGGTGACCTTGCACCCTCCTATGTTTTGCACTCTGTGCGCGGATGAACGAAGCTCAGATCGTGATCAGCGTCCGCTCAAGGTACTTGGCGAGGTGCTCTGCCTTGAACGGATAGGCCGCCCATAGCTCGGAAGCATCCAAGCCATAGGAGTAGCCGCCGCTGTCCTCGGGAGTGGGTCCTGCCGCCATGCTGCCGAACGGCAGAATGCAGTCGGTCACGCCCCAAACAGGCGACGCTACAACCCGGCCGCTTGGTTCGATCAGCCAGGCGTGACCCTTGCCGATGCGCGTCCAGTCGGAGATGATGATGCGTACCTGCCAGCCGTTGCGCTCCTTTTCGGTGCGCAACATTGCTACCAGATCCTCCAGCTCCGTCTGCGAGACGAAGCCATCGAATACCTGTTCGCTCCGACCCTTAGGAATGGGGGTCAGAATCTTGAACTTGACCGCCCCCAGCAGGTCGGCCTGCTGGGCAATCAGATGCATCACATCGCGGTTTCCTGGCCGCGGGTTGATCTTCAGACCACCCTCCGCCGGCATGTAGACGCAGATCACCGACAGGGGTATTCCCGCAAGTGACAGCGACTTCAGCCCGCGCGTGACCTTCTCGTAATTGCCTCGAATCGCATCGTGCTGACGGCGCGGCCCATCGAGCGTGACGTCAACGTAGTGCACCAGATCTTTGAGGCGTGCGGCCTCGTTGGGACCGATCTGCGTAGCGTTGGTCGAGAGCACAATCAGCTCGAACTTGCCCTGCAGATACTCCATGAACTCCCAGAAGTATTTGTACATCATCGGCTCGCCGCCTGCGACGATGATGCGGCGCATACCGGCGAGGCGATCGATGCGGTCCTTGTGAACATCCAGAGGTGTTCGCACGCCATCGGGAGGCTCGGAGCAGTACACGCACTGCAAGTCACAGAAGCGCGTAAGTTGATAGGTAGCGCTCAGTGGGTACGAGCTGCTCGCGAGCAGCTCGTCAACAGCTACGCTGTCTGGTGCCTCGTAACACTGCAGTCCATGA
>CAZHXE010000076.1:0-6200 GCA_964536005.1 uncultured Candidatus Saccharibacteria bacterium | reverse complement strand
ACGAGCCAATTGGCAGATTATTTTGCCGCAGCAGATGTGGTGGTTACACGTTCGAGTGCGACCAGTTTTGCTGAGCTCGCATACTTACACAAGCCGGTAATACTTATCCCTGCAGCGCATCTAAGCGACCAGATTCAAAACGCTAAGAACATTGGAGAAGTGCAGGCTGCTGCTGTGATCGAGGAAGCAAATATGGACGAATTGTACTCCACGCTGCTGAAATTACTCGAGTCAGCATCAGCGCGTAACGCCCTCGCGGTGCGTATCACGCGTTACGCTAAGCCAGCTGCCGCACATGATATTGCTCAATTGCTTATAAAATCAGCTAAAAAGGCAGACGCATCTTAATTATGCTACCTTCATTTATTCCAAAACCTAAGTTAAAGCGCGGCTCTAAGCGGGTCAATAATGCTGCTGCAACACGTATGCAGCCTCGTTGGCAGCAAAACTCGCTGAGTGGCATGCGGACACGTCATGGCACGGCAGTTCGTGCCAATCCAGGTGAATACCGCCGCAAGAAATTTTCACAGCAACGTCGAGAAGAATATGTCCATACTGCGCTTGGATATACCAGGATCGCTGGAGTTGCAGCATTATTGGGCGTGCTAGTGGCGCTTAGCTGGGTATCAGATGTCACCGTTGCATCGACAAACAGCTCTCAGACCGACTTGCAGGCAATAAAAAGCACTGCTGACGAATATTTAAGCGGCGGATTTATGCGTCGCTCTAAACTGTTTATGAATCAGTCTGAGCTTGCCAAAACGGTTCAGGAAAAGCATCCTTCTCTTGAGCAGGTCACTGTTGACTCGTCGTTGTTTGGTCGGAGCATTACCGTCGCGGTTTCTCCTAAACAGGCAATATTTCGCTTCAGCAGCCAACAAGCCATCAAAGACAGCGACACGCTATGGCTGAGCCAAGACGGCATATTAGTTAGTGCTGCAACAGGGGTAAATGAAGCAATCACAATTGCCGATAGATCTGATATAGACTATCAGCTAGGCGATCAGGTTGTTGCGCCAACCCAGATAACGTATGTAAGTAATGTAGCCCGCAAATTAACAGGGGAGGGGTTTGTTCTTGCCTCTGTTGAGCTAACAGATGCCCCTAAGCACCTGAGACTGTTTCTAAAGGAAAAACCCTTCTATATTCTCATTTCTACGGATAGAAACAGCGATACCGTGGTAACTGATATAAAGAAAGTTTTAGCGTATGTCGAAAAGAATGGGGTAGGGGTTAGGGAATATATAGATGTGCGCGTTGAAGATAAAGCGTTTTACAAATAGTTTCTAACAGATGCGACAGTCAGGCATATGCGCAATTAGTACACATGCAAACAACAGCATTTAAAATAAATCGCACCCTCTTACTCCTCCCTTTATGTTCGGTTTTTGTTCGTATTTAAACTGTCATTACACAAAAAAAATATATTTATATATAATTGTGGAAAAGTCAAAGCAAGCGTAGGGGTGATAGGAGGGGAACCATAGGGAATGCCTAAGAACAGCCACAAACTGTGGAAAAGTCAAATCGTTGTAATAAATTTACATATTGATCGATATAACAGTCATTTTGCAAATAGTTCGCTACGTAACACACACGGACGGCGCATATTACTCAGGTTATCGCTACAGTGGCTGCGAGAAGAGTGCTTCGTTAAAAGTACCGTACGTGCAAGCGCGTTTAACGTAGTATTTATGCATAATAAGGAATACACCCATAAATAGCCCCCTACTCACATGAGTGTATACCCATCTTTTGTGCATATGCTTTATGACGCAAAATATACATTGTGCGACATAGAATCTATATTCAAATCACGATTCAATATTCACGAATTTTATCGCCAAATTTATGTATGTTGCCTTTCGGCTTAATCACTTACCTACTAACGCAGACGTATGACGTCATCGTTTTGCAACGAGCCATCATTTTTAGGTTTTTTGAATTCTGGCTTGTTTTTGGGCTTTTCTTGATGTCTACCACTGTTACGGTTGTTTCTGTTTCCAGATCGCGACCCCTGTTGATTATCTGGTCGATTTTTAGGCTGTTGCTGATTATTGGACGGCTGTTGTTGGTTTTTTGGCCTGGGCTGGTTGCGCTGGTTATTGTTCGTATTTTGTTCGCGTACTGTATTGGGTGCAACAAAGGTGCTCTGCGTTGCCGCAAGGATCGAAGCCTCAACTTCTTCCCGTGGCAGCGCGTAGCGTTGCCTACTTAGCGCTGCAATCTCTTTCGAGTATGTTGCCTGCGCTGGTGGTAAATTGAGCGTGGTAGCTGAGAATGCAGGAGCTTTCTCGCCCTCAATATTCAGACTAGCAAGAAAATGCCGGTTGTGGAGCTGAATTAAGTCTTGCGCCTCAAACTGCGGCGTAAAGTACTTAACGAGGCTGTCCGCGTCCTCTGGACCCACACGGAACGATATAATGCCGCCTACGTTGCCAAACACTGCGTCTTTTACGACATCTTCCATTTGTGACGTATATTGGTTAGCCACAGTCAAGTTTAGGCCATACTTACGCGCCTCAGACAGGATGGTGGCAAATGAATCGGTCGCGAAGTTCTGAAACTCGTCAACATACAGGTAAAATGGTTTTCGATCCTCGATATTTGCAATGTCCGCCCTACTCATGGCAGCAAGCTGAATCTTGGTGACCATAAGCGCACCAAGAATGGCGGCGTTGTCCTCCCCCACTAGTCCGCGTGACAGATTGACAATCAAAATTTTGCCATTGTCCATTGCCCCGCGAATATTAATGGTAGATTTGGGCTGGCCAATAATATTTCGGATCATCGGATTAGCCGTAAACGCACCAATCTTGTTGAGCACCGGTGCAACCGCCTCTGATGCGAACTTGTCGTTCCAAGAAGCAAACTCAATGGTCCAGAAGTTGCGCACTACGGGGTCAGAAACGTGCGAGATTACGTCATCGCGGTACTTCTTCTCTGTTAGCATGCGTGTAATATCAAGCATAGTCGAATCTGGATAATCTAGCAGTGCCAATATGGTGTAGCGCAAGATGTACTCCAGGCGAGGGCCCCACGATTCAAACATGCGTTTTAATACACCAACCAACTCGGATGAGATATGGTTCTTCAGAGATGGATCTGTTACCTCAAGAGGGTTAAAGCCAACGGGGAACTCCCTGTCGGCGGGGTTAAAGTAAATAACATCCTCTACCCTGTGGGCTGGGATGTAATCAATAATGTGCTGCGCGTAGTCACCGTGTGGGTCGATGACCGCAAAACCATTGGTGCTAAATACGTCAGATAGCGTCAAGAGTTCGAGCAGACCTGACTTACCAGTTCCGGTTTGGCCAATAATATACAGATGACGACCTCTGTCGCGCCGCTTCAAGCCAAACTGCAAGTGGATGCCGCGGAAGTTGGTAGTGCCAAACGGGCTTAAATCCTCTGGAGGCACCGTGCCCACAACTGGCAAATTGGGAGGTGGCTCGGCGGTCTTGCTGGTAGCCCAGATGATATTAGGGGTTTCCACGTTGGTGTGAGGCAAGTGGTACAAGCTAGCCAGCTCTTCGATGTTAAGTACAAAACCTTTGTCGATAAAATGACGGGCTTGATACTCGGCCACGCCGGTAATATCGTTTAGGATGTGACTCTGCTTAAAACCATTAAGGTTAGTAGTATTAAATTGCTTGAACGTGCCCACCATGGCCTGAATGCGCAGGCGTGCGGTGGTGGCGTCGTTGCCAAGGTAAACTATGCGAACCTTAATGTGATAGCCTAGCTTCTTAGACTTCTCTTCAATAGCGGTAACCCGTGATTTATCGCGTTCTGAGAGTTCGCCATCGCCACTTTTAGCAGATTGCTCGGGTGGCTGGAACAACAACCACAACATCTGACCGATATACGATAGAACATTACTCGTGGTTAGTATGCCTTTGCCCTTCTTGATCCGCGATACATATGCACTACTGTTACGATGCCACGAATCGTCGATCGGTCGGGCAAGAATCTGTATCCACATCTCTTCGTTGTCTTGCTCAAGCTTGGCAAGGGTTGCTGTGATGGCGGCAAGGGGGTCAACCTCAAAACTTTGGAAGGTTTTGATTGGAAGCGCTTCATTGTCGGTCAAAACAAGTTCGGTCGACATCGCCACTGGCTGGGTGATCTCGCGCGAGGCGTAGTCGGTCGGTACCACATAAATTTGAGCAGTTGGATACTGGGCATAGATCTGGCCTTCAACAAAGTTCTGCAGATGCTTAGGGATGGCAACATAAAAACGGATGCGTTTGCCGATCGCTGCCAGCTCAAAGCTCAGGTGCTCCTGTACCTCACCCTCTTTCATAAGCTCCTTGCGAGTTCTTAAGATACCATGGAGGGCAGCGAACATTTGCTCGGCCGCTAGCTCCTTTTTGTCGTTGGCGCGTGGAATTTCAAGTTGTAGAACAACTACCTCGCCCACGTATGCCCGAATAGCGTCGCGCCCGCTTTGATACGCGTATACCGCCACAGCTCCCGCACCCAGTAGCCAGATAGGCCATAGACTAATAAGTAGATCCAACATTTCTCCAGACTAATAACGTCATTTCAGATGTATTTTCTCACTGTTGATAGGCACTATGCAACCTAAGAATAGCGATTATGCTTGCAACTGTTTAAGTTTTAATACCTCATTTAACCTCAGCACTTTGTAGAGGTGTCGTATTTGCACTACGGCAAGTGGCTGGCCGCTTGGAGCAGCCGGCCAATTTATGCTTTTGCCTGCGACCTATAAAAACAGGGCTTGTTCGCGCCCAAAACTAGACTACGCTCGGAACGGCTTCGTCAAGCTCATAGGTAGCTTTTGCTACACGCTTGAATTGAGGCTTGCCCTGCAGGTTCAATAAAATGGTAGTCTCTTTTACCTGTCGAGACTTAAGAACGCGCTTAACGATCTCATCGCGGTGCAGTGGCCCACCTTCCTTGCGGAGTACTTCACTAATCACATCAGCAACAGTACCACGGTTAAAGCCCCACTCTTTAAGAGCGTAAATGCCGCGACCAATAAGCACAAACCGGCCATCTTTAATGAGCTCATTATGAATCGCCTGCGTGGTGACGTCCTTACGCTTAAAATCAGAATCTTTAATCGCCTCAGCAATCTCGCTAAAGTGCATAGGTTGCTTATTGTTGCTTAAGATAACGTAGATTTTGTCGCGGATATTCTTTGGGTTAACTGTCGGCCACTTGTTGAGTCCCCACATGCCGTTTAGGGTTGCAAGCTTCTTTGACACGCTGGCGAGTGCCTTAACGTGATCTGGATGCTCGTGAGCTGTTTTAGCGTGTAGGTCAGCGGCAGAGAGAGGCTGGCCGTGTTCTTTGATAAGCTTAGCGATTTGGTCGACATGTTCTTTGATCTGCTTTTCGTCGTGGTGCTCTTTAATGCCGACAGCGTGGTGGTAATAATCGTTCTCGTCGATAACCGCAATGTTTGGCGCGAGGGTCGCGAGGAATGATACGTGTGCCTTTGTACGCTCGTCGGTTGTGCCAGCGACCTTTTCGCTCAGGTCTTGAACGCGAGCAACTCGACCAAGCTCATGCAAGTTAGATATAAATACTCGCTCAACATCTTTGATGTTTGGCAAATCTTGTTCAGCGACAGCTTTAAGACGAGCCATGATGGCCTTCTCGAGCTGGCGGACACGCTCACGGGTAATCCCAAGCAAATCACCGATCTGCTCAAGAGTTTCGCGACGATCATACAGGCCAAAGCGGCGCGCAATAATCTCGCGTTCTCGTTCGCGATCGATGGTATCAAGGATGTCCTTAACTGCTTTTTGTAGGTCGAGCTGAGTTGAACTTTCAGCGGAAGCTACATCGTTCATATTTTCTCCGTGATTTTTATTGGTTTACCAGGGGTATTCCACTGAAACCTTTTGTATATAATATAACAAGATTTTTTTATTGTCAAACACCTTGTTCTAATAATTTATTATAGCACTAATTAGACATATTATGAAACACATGAATAACAAATTGACAATACTGGGCAATATGACAGTACAGAGGTAGTAACAGGGGTGAAAAAGCTGTGGAAAGGTGCCCGTCTATGTATGGTTATTTGCGTCGTTTTCGGCTTGGTGGGCGCCTAGCTTTTGCCGGTGCAGCTGCAAGCAAGGCTTTGGCGGCCTTCATGTCGAGACTTTTAGGGTCGACTTCTTTTGGAACCTTTGCATTCTTGGTGCCATCTGTTACGTACG
>CAZHXE010000075.1:0-6249 GCA_964536005.1 uncultured Candidatus Saccharibacteria bacterium | reverse complement strand
CTACCCTTACCACTGTTGTCGTCTTCTGAAGAGCCTTTGCCAGAATTAGAGCCGCCGCCCGAGTCATCACGGCGAATCTGGTCTGTAGAACGCTCGGAAGAAGGCGTAAAGCTGGGCTGCACAATAGAGCGCACGTCCTCAACGCGCTGCTTGACTACATAAAGCACGCCATCACCCGGTTGGCTATATGCCACTAGCGGCACGAGCACGGCTATAACGAGTCCACTAAAACCAATGCGAAGCGCCTGTAGAGGCACGCCAAAGAAACGCCTAGATGAGCCGTAGGCTGCACGTAGCATGTGCTTTTTGTCAGCCTTAGAGAGTGTGCGCGGTTCTTGCGCCAACTTGTCGGCAATACCCTGCAGCGCATCCAGAGCTACCTGGTCGTTGGTCTGCGTCTTTAGCTCGTCTCTTAATTTGTTACTCTTCATAATGCTTCCTTAGTTCTTTGAGCGCGCGAAATTGTAATTGCCGCACATTCTCTTCAGACACTTTCATAACGGCCGCCACCTCACGAGCAGAAAAATTATTGAGGATCCGTAGCTCAATCACCTGCTGGCTGACAGGCTTTAACTTTTCTAGTGCTTGCTTCAGCTTCTGGCTGGTTAAGCTCTGCTCAGCCTGGTGCACAACATCGATTGGGCTAATAACATCCTCAGCTTCCTCTAGCGGCGCGTCAGATTTTTTGCGGTAAGAATCGGTTATGAGGTTACGCGCAATGGTATACAACCACGCCTTGGCATGAGCGCCGTCGAAGGTCGCCCAATTTTGCCAGGCTTTTGCGAATACTTCGCTGGTCATGTCCTTTGCAGCCTCCTCGTCACCAACGCGCCAATATATAAACCGGTAAATGGCGTCAACGTGATCTGAAAATAACTGCTCAAAGGCGCGTTTTTCATGAGATTTCACCAATCTTTGTAACGTTTCTTTCATGATTTCGTTACATACATTGTACTGGAAACAGTGCAAAGGGGCTAAAAGGGTGGTGCTAAAATGTCCGGCTCGCACACACTCCCCACATATATATAACAAGTAGCCGGCAAAAAATGAGGAATTAGAAAATAATGAAACGAAACACTATGATCGCGCTTGCACTCGTATTGAGCGCTGCAGCAACTCCAGCAATTGTCTCGGCCCGACACGGCGCAGATGACAACCAGCAAAACCAAAATAGCAGCGATGTCCGCAGAGAGGATCGTCGGGAGGACAGGCAAAACGACGATACATCAGCAAACAAAAGTAGTAACTCCAATCGCAACAAAGTAGAAGATAGTCCTTCGCACAGCTCAAGCTCTCACGATCAAAGCGATGACAACTCAAACGTCGATCACACAAGCCGCAGCTCATCGGATGACAGCGACGACAGCTCGTTTGACGACAGTTCATCGGATGATAACGGTAGTACTAACGGCACAGCAGTTAGCCGCGATGAGGCTATTGCTATCGCAAAGCAGACATTGCCCGGCAAGACACTAAAGAAAGTCGAGATCGAGGAAGAACACGGCGAAACCATGTGGAGCGTGCGCTTCACCGATGGCAGCCGAGTAGATGTTTCACAAGCCGATGGCGCTGTAACTCGTACCCGAGACCGCGCAAACGACTAGAAAAAACGCGAAGGCATAAAAATACGCACCACATCCGGTGCGTATTTTTATTGTAGAAACGACTTGAATGCCTATTGCGCAGGAGTGGTTGCGCCAGATGACTGCGTCTTTGCATCAACGCCCGCCGTGTTGATGATCGGCGCTATGTTGATGATCTTCTTTTCGCTTAAGCGGTAGATGATCGCGCGTTGTGGATACAAAACAAGGTAGTCACCAGTTTGCACATTTTTGTAGAACTCTTTGTTAGATGCCTTTAAGGCTTCGGGCTTTTCGACACGAGCAACCGTTGGTTTGTCGTTGCCTTCAATTAATAGTTGTTGAGCCAGCGTGGTTGTGACCTGCTCGGTTTCTTGTTTATTCTTTTCTTCGATAACACCCACTGACTGCTGCTTAGCCTGACGCGCGTCATTCCAGAAAAATGCGGCCGCACCAAAACCCGCCAACATTAATACGGTAAGAAACAGTATTTTTACATTTGGTTTCTTGCCGCGCTTTTTTGGCGTTTGCTCGTCAACCTGTTCAGCTTTCGCTGTTTTCACCTGTGCATTCGTCTTCTTCACAAAATCAATTGCCAAAACACTTCTCCCCTTATTCGTAATCAAACTTAATTTTAGCATTGAACGCGCAATGACCAAAATTCACATTTTTTTCACAGGTTATCCACAGTTGGAAAGTGAAAACTGAGAATAGACTTTAATAAGATTGAGGAGCTATATTTTACGAAAATTTTATTGGCATAACATTATAAAACGAGCCATATATACAATTTTTACATCTGTCATATTGCAATTGCCCTAAGCAACTCCATGCTGCTACATTGAAAATGTTAACTATAGGGGGGAGAATGAACTATCAATTTAACGTGCGTAGGCTGAGCCCTGCGCACAGGTTAAGGGCGTCCATATATATGATGGCACTGCTCGTAACCACTAGCCTGGCCATCGGCGTTGTGCGACATCTGAGGGCAAACTCAGTTTCCGACACAACACCAATGGAGATTGTAAGTATGTCGCTCGCATCAAACACCGTTGATGTATCGAGCGAACCTCAAGCCGTACAAATCACCGGCACAATCTATGAAGACCTTTCGGGCTTCGAGTCGGTATATTACCACTACACCTCGCCTTCTGGCAATCAGATTGTCGAAGGTGATTTAAATGGCAATTCGGAAACCATTGACAATGTCATTGCGTTCCCTCAATACGCCGAAGAGGGCGAGTGGACGCCAACCTTTACGCTGGTTGACGTTGCGTCAAATACCCGAGTGTATACAGCCGAAGAGCTTGACCTATTGGGATTCTCGCTAAACGTTAATGTAACCTCTACGCCTAGCGATACGTCGGCACCTGAGCTGGTCGAGTATTCGTTTGAGCAGAGTAGCGTCGACACGACAGAGGGCGAAGTCACATTTACCGGCAATCTGACGATCGACGAAGATTTGTCCGGCATTAACTTCAACGCATCAAACATCATCTTCAACTCGCCAAGTTCTGGCCAAAAGGTGTATGGCATTATCGAACCGCTAACCGGCAACGAGTACACATTCTACGCCTTCTTTAGGCAATACATGGAAGTAGGTGACTGGGAAGTAACCGTACAGCTCGAAGACGCTGTGGGTAATACTCGCTTCTATGACAACACCGAATTGGTAAGCATGAACCAGCCAGAATCGGTACCGGTATCTGGAACACAGGACGTAACACCAATCAGCATTGACGCTATGAACTTTGCAGCAGCTATACCACCTGTTGGTGACCAGCTACCAAATAGTTCAAAAGTGACAATTTTTGTTGAGCTTAGCGACAACCTCTCCGGTGTTGCTTCTGCCGATATTTTGTTCCGCTCACAGACAACAAACCAGGTAGCGCAAGTAATCCCTGAGGAAGCAGCGCCTGGGCAATATCAGTACACAGTATTCATGCCGCCGTACGCCGCAACTGGCGACTGGCTGCCTGAAATGACTACCAGTGATACGGCAGGCAACCTTCAGTCGTATAGCCATACTGACTTAGTCAACTTAGGCTACGACCTAACGCTAACGCTCGTAAAGAGTGAAGCTGACACGGTGGTAGAAGATGGCACAGTCTCAACCGATACTGGCAACGATGGCGCAACCGCATCTGATCCTTTTGAGGCAAGCGTTACGTCTCCTACCGGTGGTGAAATCATCATCACTCAGGTTGCACTAACTGATCCAGTAAGCGCTAACGATTACTTAGTATTTGATCAGCAATACGACATTACGGCTCCTCCAGCAACTGCAGAAGATCCGTTGTTGTTCTCGTTTGTTGTTGACTCAAGCAGCCTCCAAGGCCAGAATGCCAGCACTATTTCGCTGTTCCGTAATGGTGAATTGGTCGAGGAATGTACTGACGCGGTTCAGGCAATTCCAGACCCATGTGTAGCTGAACGCAATACGCTACCAGGTGGTGACGTAGAAATAGTGGCCCGCTCCTCACACGCCAGTGTTTGGGCGCTTGGCTACGAGGCTCCAACCGGCCCGAGCTACACATTCAAGAACTTCAAGAAGCTTAAGACTCCGCCTAAGTTAAATGAGGCAGAGGAAGGTAGCACCGTATCGGTCAAGTTTGACATCGGTGGGGACTTTGGACTTAATGTCCTACCAGCCGAGATTGCATCGTCACAGCGCATTAACTGCTCCACTAAAGCAGCAATCGGCGACGCAACCCCTATCGTTGTAAACGGTAACGGTTTGCATGTCTCTGGTGACGATGACGACGATGATGTGCTCTACAAATTTAAGTGGAAGACACTTAAGAAGTGGGAAGACACCTGCCGCAAACTGCAGCTGAGCTTCAGTAACGGCGAAGTCGTAGAAGTCTACTTCAAATTCGACGACTAGTCTTACCAAACTACTGAGCATTTAGCACTCAGTAAAATCAAAACCGCCCAGTGCAAACGGTGATGCAACGGGCGGTTTTTGTATTTCCCCTACCCCCTGCTGGTGGCTTGTGCTGATGTAGAGTTATAACTTGCGTACGAAAAACACAAGTTATCCTAGGGTGGCTTGTATTCAGCTATCGGATACGAGAAAGGCTGCCATATAGGTCCTTCTGGGCACATCCCTTAGGGTGCCCAGAAGGACCTATATGGCAGCCGAGACTCTAAATAATCCTAATCGGTGCCAACTAGATAGCTAGATCACATTCAATAAGCAAGCTTACACCAACATCAGCACAAGCCACTTCCCTACTGTTGTTGAAGCGGAGTCTCTCCAACCTGCGTAGCCTGCCAAGTAAAGCGCGTTTCTTGCGGCTGTGGACTCTCTAACTGAAGCGTAAAGCCTGTTTCGCTGACGTTGGTTACACGCCATGAACCACTCACAAAGTCTTGTGGAGATGCTGTGACGTACGGAATGTCTGAATACGCTGGGTTAAATGTTGCCTGGCCTTCTGTAGCGCCAGCTTCAAGCACAATCTCTCCCGCAGCGTTAGACGCAAACGTCGTTGCACCCTGGAACCAAATGCTACCCGTGAAGGTTGTGTCACCTACGATTGTCAGTTTGCCATCGGCTTGAGTCACGAGCTGCACCACCGATGCGTCGCTCACCGCCATACCCGACTCAAGCACGCCAAGTCGCTGCTCTAGCGAGTCGATTTGATCCTGCTGAATCGTAAAGCCGTTTAGAATTTCGTCAATTACTGCTTGGTTGAGGCTATCAAACTGGCCGCCAAACGCCTCAGAAAGTTTTAGTTCTTCGGCCGACTTGGCTACATTAGCATCGTTAACGGTTATCTGTGTGTCCAAGATTGTTCCTAGGTCAAGCGAAAGTGGAGCCTGCCAGTAACCATTGCGCACGAATACATAACCAGTTGCAGTACCGTCACCGTTATCTACGGCATTTACCATGAGCTGTCCAACAATATTGCCCGACTTGGTTGCGCGCATCGCATAGCCAGGCTTGGTTGGACTCGCAGTGATCATGTCTCCTGCTTTTGGCAGGCCATTTTCAGTTGAAATCTTTACAGGCACACGACCACTCATAGCAATTGGCACAGGACGGCCGGTGCCATCGGCAGCGCCAATTACTTTACCAGGGCTCGTACTGACGATACCAATTTGGCGGTCAGAGTACGACGAGCTCGCCCTCTTCACCTGACTCATGCCATCACCCGTCATCTCGGCAATCATGCCGGCTTCGAGTTCATGATCGTTGGTGAAATACGTTTCTGCATAGTCAGCGCCACTAATACGGTAGGCTGTGATATAGCTGCCAATGTAAATGGTTGAGGTACCACTTACCGTGTTTTGCCTAAACTGATTCATAACCGTACCGGCTGTCGCACCAGTAGTGATCGTACCAATCATTAAAGTAGTGTCGTCGGCAGCAACCGTAGCCTGGTTGCCCGAAGAGGCGCCACAGCCAAGGTTTGCGATAGTGTTAGCGTTTTCTAGGTCAATATACTGAATGTCACAAGTGGCACCGGCAGGGCCAATAACCTGCCATTGCGAGTCTGCAGCAGCTGGCGAGTTATATTGCATCCAGGTCTCGAACACCCAGGTTTCGTTGGCACCGATCGCAAAGCCTAGTTCATCAGAGGCAGCGTCGACGATATCAAAAACAGTAAATCCAGCAGTGATGTTTGTGTAGTTGCCATTTAGGGAGTTGTGGAACGTACCACGG
>CAZHXE010000074.1:0-6357 GCA_964536005.1 uncultured Candidatus Saccharibacteria bacterium | reverse complement strand
ACGGTTGGCATATGCAAAGGCTGTGAGTAGTACGATGCCGACTAAGCCAGTATCCATTACGATGTCTAATACTTGGTTGTTTGTGAATTCTTTAGTAGTGGGGTAGTGGCTTGGGTCTAAGGCGTGTGCCTCTTCACCATAGCGGAAAAGTCCAATGCCAAAGATGACGGTTGTGGCGTCTCTTGTATAAATATCGATCCCAGTGCGCACTGCAGAAACTCTACCCTTTGTTGAATCTTCAACGACCCCCTCTGTATCTAGCACGACAGCAGGTTTTGTGTCTTTACTTGGTGTGGCCTGGTTGGCCTGCTTTATTTTCTCGGCGTTTTGGGCACCTTCGGTATTAAAAAAACCCAGTGTAGTGTGGTCTAGGTATCGAACCATACTCTTGCGGGCCGAGCTACCTTGTAGGGCAGCCGATCCGCCAACCAGTAGTAGAGCTGCAACGAATCCTGGCAGGAGTGCGACGCCAAAGCGGTAGGCGGTTTTTATAAACGTGCGGTAATTGGCAAGTAAAAGAACACTTAGACCCAGAGCGAGCCCTATAAACGCGCCTCTTGAAAGCGTTAGGAAAAATACTGTTGCCATGAGTGTTGTAAGTGCCATGAAGCGCGGCGAGAAGGTACTTCTAACTCGATCGACAGAGTAGAGGAGGGGCACGAGGAGCCAGTTCGCTAAGAAAAGAGGCTCAAATGCAAAGCCATGAACGCGCGGGAACTGAAAAACACCTATGTCATACATTGGCCGAATAACCGAATGAACACCAAAACTCACAAGCGCAAACTGACCGATCGTAACAAGGGCAATACAGCATGCTAGCACTACCCAGCCGTCGAGAATCTTCTTGAGTCTGAGCTGCCTTGAACGGACCAGGTACATGACGCCAATCATACCTCCCATAACGGAGGTAAGATAGCCAATTTTAAGCAAAATGAGCACCGGCTGCGATGTGTTAAAAAGTGCCAACAAAGAACCATAAGCTAGCCAAGCAATAGGCCAGAGTAACGACCGGTTAGAGCGTACAAAATCAATCATCTGCTCACGCATGGCTACAAGGCTGTAGCCAATCAGCAAAATACCCGAAAACATAGCGAGTTCAATACCGGAGCTAGATTCGGGGTCGATGGTTAGACTTGGCCAGAACGAAAAATGATTTAAAAGCGTGGCGGCAAGCACAAATTTTTCGGAACGACGCAATTCTTTAACAAAATGCCAGTTAATATTGATCATGCCTGTGCCTCTAGTAAGTCTTTAAGTTTAGTGGCGCTTTGCTTCCAGCTGAATTTTTGCGCCTGAGCCTTGCCTTTTTTGGTTATAGCTGACCGATATTCAGTATCCTTACTGAGCTTAGCGATTTCATGCGGTATGTCTTTTAGAGACGAGACAAAGATAGCTGCATTCCCACCGACTTCGATGGTCGAAGAATTGCTATACGTAATGATTGGCGTGTTGGACACGAACGATTCTAATATTGGCAAACCGAAGCCCTCATACAACGTTGGATAGATGCTAGCAACTGCGTGTTTTAATAAGGCGTATTTTTCAGCTTCAGTGACATGACCAAGTATCACGATGGCGCCTGATTTTATGCCCCCTTCGACTACTTTTTTAAGGGTTGGCTTATGGATATGCTCAAAATCATAACCTGCGACGATGGTTCGAATATTTTGCGACGTGTAGATGTCGCCAGCCTGCAATAGTAGCTGGTCGATTGGTCGGCGCGCGTCGATGCCGCCAATGTAGGTGATATATGGTGATCGCTTTAGAATGTTGATGAAATCCTTATCAACTGTGTCGACCGGATTGCTCGGAACACCAGGATATATTGTTGTAATTTTATCATCAATTATATCTAGGCACTGCATCAAGTCTTGCTTCGTATTGTTTGAGTTGGCAACAATGATATCGGCTCGCTTAAACTGCTGTACACCTTGTAAATAGGCTCGGCGCTGCAAGCGCTTTCTTGTATAGGCTGCTGCGATCTTTGGGTTTGGCGAAAATCGAATGTGTTTAAAGTAGTTATTCTCAAAAATTAAAGGTATAAGATCGTGCGCCATGACAATCGCAGTTCCGCCAAAATCACTTGGCACCCCCATCTCGTGATAAAACTGAAAGAATATGTCTTGTGAACTCAGTTTATCGAGGGTGTTTATGCTTTTGAATTCACGCGGAAGAATACCTGAAAATAGCCGCTGCAAGCCAGGCCGCATTCGCTTAATAAACGGCAACTTTGGATGGATTATCTCCACACTTTTAAGCAGGGCCGAGTCAATCTCCTTAAGGTTTTCCTCGTTATATACATAAAGTGTCACATGATGGTCTTTGAGCATTGGCAGTAGCTCATTCAGGATGTACACAATACAAATACCAATCCCCCGGTAGCGGCTTGGACCATCCATTGCTCTTACGTCAAAGGCTATATTCATAGGTCATGTACAAAATCGGTGAGTGACGCATCGATCGAGCGTTCAGGCTCCCAGCCGATGTCTTGGCGGAGACGATCGAATGATCCAACTACCTTTGGAGTGTCGGTTGGTCGGACTCTGGCTTGGTCGACTTCGATTTTTAGGTCTTGGCGCTGCATAATCGAGCGTAACTTGTCGAGAATTACTTCCCCGGCTACCGACGTACCGGAGCAAATATTGTACAAGGTATGATGGAGTGTTGGCGCCTCGCATAACATACGATATGCGCGCACCACGTCGCGTACATCGGTGTAGTCGCGGCTGGTTGTGATGTTGCCAACCATGATCGTACTGTCTTGTGGGGCGTCTTTGATTTGGAGTGCCATATCCGGCACAAAAAAGCCCGGACCCTGATGCGGGCCAATGTGGTTAAAGGGCCGCACGTTGATTGAATCGGTAAAACCCCTGCCTCGGTAATGTAGTGTTACAATCTCGCTGGCTAACTTGGAAGCGGCGTATGGGCTATTGATGTCGGTATCCGAATTCTCGGTAAGCGGCTCATCGCTCGCAGCATAGACCGCTCCGGTGCTGATTGAGACGATGCGTGGTCGCTTCTCGCCTGCTCGCATCGCGCCCTCAAACAGGCCAATTAACACATTTGTGTTGATAGTAAAATAAGTTTGCGGTTGATCAAATGAAGGGCCGACAGCCGAAAGTCCAGCCAAGTGAATAACGCTGTCGATATCTGACCATGGGAGAGTGTCTACCTGCTCGGGTACGGTGAGATCACATGCAAAATAACTGTCAAGTAAGCTTGCGTGGCTTTGCGACGGCTCGGGCTGAATCCCTATACCAACAACCGCTTGGCCATGATTAACGAGTTCATGCGTTAAGTGCTCGCCCACAAATCCGTTTACGCCAGTCACTAATATTTTACTCATGATGTAGATTATAACTCACCTACTAGGAATCTGGGTGTCATGGGCGCCTATATCCGGGCAGTGGCATACGTTGGGTTTGACAAGCCGTCGTAGTGCCATTATATTTTGCGTTCCATTATTGTATAATTACCTCATATGTTTTTCATGAAACCTGAGAGGCGACGTTACTCAGTAGTGCTGTTGCGCCAGCTCGTAAAAACCGACTTCAAACTTCGCTATCAAGGATCAATTCTAGGATATGTGTGGAGCTTATTAAAGCCGCTGGCGTTGTTTACGATTCTGTTATTTGTTTTCTCGAATTTCTTTCGGGTCGGCAACGAGATAGAACACTTCCCACAGTACCTGTTGCTTGGCATCGTAGTGTGGACTTTCTTCGCCGAAGCTGCCGGTAATAGTCTAAGTAGTATAGTCGCTCGCGGCGACTTGCTCCGGAAGATCAACTTCCCGAGTTCGGTGATTGTTCTATCTACCTCGTTTTCTGCATTAATTAACTTTTTGATCAATATGCTTGTGGTCTTCACCTTCATGCTGATTGGTGGCGTCGGCCTGCGCCTTGGTATAGTTCTGGTGCCGTTCGTGGTGCTTGAGCTGTTTGTGTTTAGTCTTGCGGTTTCGTTTTTCTTGAGTGCGTTATATGTGCGCTTTAGGGACATTAGTAATATCTGGGATGTAATCATGCAAGGTGCATTTTATGCGACCCCTATCTTGTACCCAGTTAGTTTTATACTAAATTATTCGCAAGTTGCTACAAAAATTCTGATGCTTAACCCTATCGCTCAAATCATTCAGGACTTGCGCTTTCTACTTATCACCGACCAAGCGCAGCGTATTGACCAAGTTTACGGCTCACACTGGATTCGCTTAGTGCCACTTGGCATTACTGCTCTACTGGCGATCCTATCTGCCCTCTACTTCTCTTCTCAATCTAAGTATTTTGCCGAGGAGCTGTAGTATATGACCTCAATTATTTCAGTTAAGGACGTAACTAAGTTTTTCGACCTGCCCAAGGAAAAAAGCAACTCGCTCAAACAACTCTTGGTTCATCCGTTGCGGTTCTTTAGTGGTGAGAGTACTCGTCAGCTTGCTCTGAGTGATATATCGTTTGAAGTGAAGGAAGGTGAATTCTTTGGCATTGTTGGCAAGAACGGTAGCGGCAAAAGTACCCTACTGAAACTGCTTGCTGGTATCTATCAACCAAATGTTGGTTCGCTCGAGGTACGTGGGTCGATTATGCCGTTTATTGAGTTGGGAGTTGGCTTTAATGCCGAATTGACCGGCCGCGAAAACGTTTTCCTGAGCGGTGCGCTGCTTGGCTTTAGTCAACAGCAGATGCAAGAGCGCTATGCGGCAATTGTTGATTTTGCTGAGCTCGAAGATTTTATGGACCAGAAGCTCAAAAATTTTTCATCGGGTATGCAGGTACGATTGGCTTTCTCGATCGCCACCCAGGTAAACACCGACATCTTCCTGATCGACGAAGTCTTAGCTGTGGGCGATACGGAATTTCAGCGTAAGTGCTACGACTACTTCAAGAAACTTAAGCGCGACAAAAAGACGGTCGTGTTTATTACTCACGAAATGGAAGCCGTGCGGCAATATTGCGACCGCGCGATGCTGATTCATGATTCAAAAGTGCAAGCTATTGGCTCTGTGGCGGAAATTACGCGTCGCTATGACATGCTTAATCAGCGCAAGGCATTGAGCGAGGACACCGAAGGGTCGCCGTCACGCTGGGGTGATGGCAGTGGTAAAACCATTAGTGTACGTTCTGCTTCTGAAATTTATCACGACGACGAACCGGTAGTGATCGAGACCGATTTTGAGATTTTGCAGGATGTCGAGGATGCGACATTTGGTATCGGTATTACCGACCAGCAGGGACGCCCTGTTACGGGAAGTAACACTGACTTGATCGGTTCTCGACTCGGCAAACTTCCGGTGGGCACTAAACTTTCACTCAAATGGACAATCGACCAAGTCTTTAACGATGGCGAGTATGTTGTTTCTGCCGAGCTAAAGCATGCTGGAGGAGTCGCGGATTCGATCGCGTCCGCAGCGCGTTTTGGAGTAAGTCGGTCAATTAAAACTGGGTTTATGATGGTACCTGCGTATGACCTGCATATTGATGGTAAAGTGGTCGTTAAGCAGCGAGTTCACGCTAAAGAGTCGGTCAAAAAGGTCAGCCCTGCTGTATCTAAACAGCCTGCAACAAAAACTGGGCAGGTAGTCACGCAAAGCAGCGCACATGTAGCTGTAGAGTCTCCTGCATTTCGGAGACCACAAGAATCGGTGCAACAGATTGGTGAGCCAGGTATAATTAATGCCCTGCAGATTCTAGACGCTTCGTTGCAACGCTATTTCAAAAAGCTACGCCGTCACGCTAAAATCAAGCAATACAAGCCCAATCAACAGACTTACGATGTTACGGCACATAGTGCCGCGACTCTTTTGGCTGGCGCAAAACAGCGCGACTATGCCGACTTTAATGCCCGTAAGTACTACAAGCGCTGGGTTGCGGTATCTGGTGCAATCAGAAGTGTTGAGTCGACATATTTAGCGCTGCGATGGCTAGGCTATAGGATTGGACGCAAACTTAAACGAGGATTATCGTCATGAAGTTAGTGATCGACGGCCAACTGTTCCAATCCAATACGTGGCACCGCGGCATGGGTAAGTACTCACTCGATTTGCTTGCATCGCTCGCGGCTAGTCACTTTTTTGACCAGTACTCATCAGTCGAATTATTGCTTAATCAGCACACCGAACTCGAGCCGCATCGCCAGCAAATCCTAACAGACATTTATAACTTTGAGTTTAGGACGCTCAAGCTTCATACCATTGACAGACATAGTGATATCCGTGCTGCCCAAATTGCTAACCAGCGTGTACTAGACTCATACCTTGCTGAGAATAATTACGATGTCTCAGGGGTAGAATTTTTTGTACTGTCGTTGTTTGAGGATAATTTTGCATCGGCCTTTCCAAGCAATGTTGCTCGCAAAATGCTGCTT
>CAZHXE010000073.1:0-6403 GCA_964536005.1 uncultured Candidatus Saccharibacteria bacterium | reverse complement strand
ACCACGGCGGCGACCATCATCGACGTGCTGGGCGGCAGCGCCGAGGCCTTCGACGCACGCGTGCACGCGGTGCGGCCGCATCCGGGACAGCAGGCGTCGGCGGCGCACCTGCGCGATCTCCTGGCCGGCAGTACCCGGCTGCGCGACACCGCCCGCCGCGGCCAGGCCGACGCCGAGCATGCCCGAGCCTCCAATGCCTGATCCTGTGCCAGTAGCACCAGCTCCACCGCCAATACCCGAACCACCAGTTCCGACCTTTGATCCAGTCCCAAAAGTGATGGCTCCGACAACATCGATGGAGCCGAACCCACCAGTAACGACACAGCCAACGCCGGTTAATCCGGTTGTTCCTGCACCAGCTGAGCCACCTATGCCGCAACCAAGCGGTCCTATTCAGCCAGTTGCAGTACAGACCGCTTCTGTTCCTGTACAGCAGCCTCCAGTCGCGCCAGTAGCTCAAGTGCCCATGCCCGCAGCAAATGTGCCGGCTGCACCACCTGTAGCCCAGCCAGTGCAAATACAACCAGCTCCGCAGCCTGTTGTAGCGCCAGTAGCCATGCCTCAACCCGCACCAGTCCCTGAACCAGTGGCTCAGCCTGCAGAAGTAGCGCAAGCGCCCGTTCAAGTTCAACCAGCAGCTCCAACCCAGTCTGCCCAACCTGTTGCAGGTACCATCGTAAACCCACCTGCAACACCTCCACCCGCTACAAAGCCAGAACCAGAGGAGAATTTGGCCTTTACAGGACCAGTGCCAGACGATACGAATACCGAGCCTCGATCAAGCGCTACGATTTCGCATGGCGTGAAGGTTATTCAGCCACTTTCCAATGCTGCTCCCAAGACTGATATCAATGAGTTACTCGCTCGCGAGGAAGCAGCCACGCAAGCACCGCAAGTGATCACGCCTGCCGCCGATCAGACTGTTCCAAGTACTGCGCCTGCACAAACTAACGGTAATCCATTACAATCACAAGCTATACCGGCCGCATCCGAGCAAACCGAAATCAATGATCAGATACAATCGTTTATCGACACTCAAACGCAAGCAGTCGAAAACGGTTTTGCGGACCCAAATGCGGCGCCTGGTGGCATGCAAGCCGCTAACCCTGGTGACATTAGCTTATAAATGCCCCTAGCTCTGGCAATAGTATAAATTTTGTGTTATAATTTAGCAAAGTGCACGCAGTAATAAGCTAGCGACGCTGCGCGCTCCCATAACAAGAAGTACCTACAAGCCACGCAATGCGCCTCAACAAATTCATTAGTCAAAACAGTTCACTTTCGAGGCGTGCCGCTGACGAAGCTATTTCCAGTGGCCGCGTACGCATCAACGGTGCCGTTGCGCGACTCGGCCAACCGACAGAAGCTGTCGACGAGATTCGTCTCGATGGAACAGTAGTTACTCCCGTTGACAAACAGTACATCATCCTCAACAAGCCAAAGGGCTATGTTTGCTCGCGAGCTGCTCAATCCGAAGCCGTCCAGACTATTTATGAGCTACTGCCGGAGCATTTACGCAGCCTAAAAACAGCCGGTCGACTCGATGCAGATTCGCGTGGTCTTATTGTCTTAACCTCAGATGGAGACTATGCGCATCAGCTGATGCACCCAAGCTTTCAAAAGAATAAGACCTACCATGTGCGGCTCGAGAGCATGTTGCAGCCTGACGACCAGGCAGCAATCGAACAGGGCATCATGCTGAATGACGGCAAGAGCCAACTCGACCTCTTAGGCGAGGGTAAGTCCTGGCGCATCACCATGCATGAAGGTCGTAATCGTCAAATTCGTCGCACTTTTGGCACATTAGGCTATACGATCCTGGATCTACAACGCACAGCGCTAGGTTCACTCGAGCTAGGCGATCTGCCAGAAGGGGAGTACCGAGCATTCACCCCTGATGAAAAAGCGTTTTCGAAATCAAACTAACTCCTGTAATCTGTAATTATGAAGAACAACAAGTACAATCTGGTAACAATAGGCAGCAAGGATGGCTCGCATGAGTGCTAAATTACCTATTGTTGCGATTGTCGGCCGTGCCAATGTTGGTAAATCGAGCATCTTTAACCGGCTCGTAAACCAACGGCAGGCTATAGTATCCGACGTGGCAGGCACCACCCGCGATGCCATCTACGGCAAAGTACACCTGAGCGACCGTAGCTTTTGGATTGTCGACACAGCAGGCATGAAAAATGCCGAGGATGATTTTGAACTAACCATCCAGGAGCAAATTATTCAAGCTACCGAAGCAGCCGATGCAATTGTGGTCGTCGCTGAATATGACATCCCATTAACAGATGAAGATAGGCGAGTAGCCAAGCTGGCACTCAAGTCAAAAAAGCCCTGTATTCTACTTGTTAATAAGGCCGATCGCATCCGCGAAGACACCGACCTTTCTGCCTACATGCGGCTTGGCATTAAAACAATTTTTGCAACCTCTGCCGTCCATAACTCTGGCTTCGATGACTTAGTCGGCTATCTAGCAAACCAGCTACCACGCCGCCAAGAAGAAGATACTGACATGCTGCGACTCTCCTTTATTGGACGACCAAACGTTGGTAAGTCGAGTCTATTTAATGCACTACTTGCAAAGCAAATGGCTGTAGTAGCTAACGTTGCAGGCACAACTCGCGACGTGAACCGTCACGAGATCACCTGGCACCAAAAAACCGTTCAGCTGCTAGATACAGCAGGCATCCGCCGGTCAGGTAAAATTGGACTTGGTATTGAGCACTTTAGTGTATTGCGTGCCTTAGCCGCCATCGAAGAATCCGACGTGTGCTGCCTGGTACTCGACGGCAACGAACTTAACACGAAGCTCGACCAAAAGATCGCTGGTATGATCCGCGAAGCCGGCAAGGGTCTGATTGTAGTCGTCAGCAAGTGGGATAGCGTCGAAAAAGATCCGTTTACACGCGACGCGCTCGCAGCCGACATTACACGAGAGTTCCCATTTATTTCTTGGGCGCCACTTATTTTTACTAGTGCAGTCACAGGGCAAAACGTCACCAAACTTTATGAGATAGCCTTTGGCATTAAGGAACGGCGAGCCCAAAAAATCGCCACCAAAGAGCTCAATAACTGGCTACATAGCGTTACGCATCGCCATCCACCAGCCGCGCATGGCAACAACCATCCAAAGCTCAGTTATATGGTACAAGACGCCATTAACCCGCCAAGCTTCCGCATTTATGGCAAGCATGCTGCGCTAATACACTGGTCGTACAAACGCTACCTAGAGCGCGAACTGCGCGAGCGTTACGACTTCAACGGCACAGCTGTTCAGTTCTATTTTTATGACAAAAAACCACCGATCGATAAAGAATCAGCCACGCCAGAAAAAGAGTAGAATAGGTTTATGGCAATTAGACAATATACAAACAACCCAGGTATCACGCTCTCGGGTGGGCCAAAACTTATAGTTGGGCTCGGCAATGACGGCGAAAAATACAGCAACACTCGTCACAATGCAGGCTTTATGGCGCTCGACCTTTTCGCCCAGCACTATGACGTAGGTGAGTTTAGTAAAAAGAAAGACCTACGTGCGTATGTTGCTGAAACCACACTGAGTGGCGAAAAGGTTATACTCGCCAAACCAACCACCATGATGAACCTCTCCGGTCAGGCGATTGTTGCACTACAGAATTACTACAAGGTAAATGACCCTGACATCTTGATCGTCTACGATGATGTCGATATAACATTCGGCACGCTACGTACGCGCTCTGGCGGCAGCAGCGGCGGCCATAACGGCCTAAAATCTATCGAGCAAATGATTGGCGACAGCTTCCACCGTATTCGAATCGGTGTCAAAAACCAGCATCTCGTGCATGTAGACACGGCAGACTTTGTGCTCGATCAGTTCAGCAGAGCAGAGCAAGCCGACCTTAAGCCAATTTTACAGGCTACCAGCGAACATATGCATAACTTTATTGCTGGACGCTTCGCCGAAACATCACAGACAGTGATAGGCGAAGAAACAGAATAATAGTGAATGCGCGCCGGTTGCGACAGCTTAGGCCAAATGCGCCCAAACAGTCGCAACCGGCAGTGCATTGGCAGGTGGGTGGCTAAGCCCGGAACCAGCTCGTAAGCCGGTAGAACTCACGTAACCCATCCAGGTAAATTCCGACAGCTCGCGCCGCCAAGACTTTGAACATTTCCACCGAACTCTCCTTTAACGCGGCGGGTACCATACGTTTGTATGATAACTGTTTTATAACATATTTTAATAGTTTGAACAATTTATAAGGGTTGTGACGGCCCGCCACACGCAATGTGGCGGGCCGTCGTGCAGATTGAGGCGAAATAGATGACGTCTTACTCCACCAAGGAGTCTGGTAGATACTTGGGCCTGAAGACGCCTGAGCCGCAGAGGGCCTCGGCCACTCGATCATGTACATAGTACACCGCGATGATCAGGATGCTCACAACCACGATCCGTATCGTAGTCAGGATCGAAGTTGCACCATGATCACGATCGCCGTAGTAGGGCAAGGCCGCAGGGCTTGATTCACTTGCATTGCCAGCCGTCATCGCACGACCAGTCGGCGCAGCAACCAAATGGCAGCCACAGCGAGTATTGTGGAAATGACGAGGTCACCCGCACCCAGGCACCTCACCGATGGGTGCGGCTTGTAGGTCGTGAAGCCTTGCGCACGTATGTACCAAGGGTTACGGACTTGTTCTTTTACTAGCACGTGTATATTCTCCCCATTTGTCAAAATGCCGATGTAGTGGACTGAGTCACTTCAAAACATGCCTTCAAAAACGACGACAATCGCCTCAAAGTCAGTTTCGATGTGAGACCAGCCCACTAGCAGAGAAGAGTATACATATCTATAACGTATCTGCTTAAAGTTCTCTACCGAGCGTGATGCGGTAGATATTTAATTTATATCATTTAATATTACTAGTGTCAAAACAAACCATAAATACAATAGAACATATTTCCGAAAGTAGATATAGAAATATCTAAAAAATTCCCAAAATTAAAACAAGGTTCAGCGGGGGTGGGCACCACTGAACCTTGATTTAAGCCTTCAACCCACCTTGAAAGGTTTAGGCGACCCACCTCAGCCTGAGGCTTGGATCACTGGTTAAAGGCGTTAGTAAGTTTGCAACGCCATTTTTTAATGAGTTTTTAAGCTCATTGGCGTTAAAGTGGAGGGTAGTTACTCTAATCGCGCACGTTGCAAACTTTCTAACAAAGTTAGAATAGGGGGTATAAGGTGCTTAAAACGAACTGTTGTTTCGTTTACCGCAGTATACTAACACAAAGGATTATTTTAGTCAATACTTTTTTACATAATCATTATGAAAGTCAATTCTTTATCTCACAAAAGCGACATGTGGCCAAAAAGATTAAACAATCTTCATACGCCGCCAGGACACCTTTTCATCAGGGGTGAGTTCGATACGTCGCGCCCACGAGTGGCAATCGTTGGCACACGCAGGTGTAGCCAATATGGACGATTCGTTACGCAGCATTTTGCTAGCAGCCTGGCCGCCCAAGGAGTAATTATCGTAAGCGGCATGGCTATTGGCATCGATTCCGTTGCCCATGCAGCGGCACTTGACGCAGGTGGCCAAACTATTGCGATACTACCTAGTTCGCTTGAGCACATCTACCCGCGACGCCACACAGGCCTTGCTGGCCGAATTGCCCAGAACGGTGCGCTGATTTCCGAGTATGCCGGCCACGACAGCCCACAGCCATACCAATTCATAGCCCGCAACAGACTAGTGGCTGCTTTTGCTGATGTTTTGCTTGTTACCGAGGCAACAATCAAAAGCGGTACAAGTCATACCGTTAACTTCGCGCTTGAACTGGGAATCGACGTAGCCGGAGTGCCGGGCCCGATCAACAGCCACCTCAGCGAAGGCACTAATCACATCATAAAGAATGGCGGGGCACTGGTTGATTCACCCAATGAGGTCCTAGAACTATTGGGCACACGCAATACGCCTTCACAGTCCCTAGAGCACCCACTCAGCTTTTCCTCAGTGCAAGAACATATCCTTGCACTATTAGCGCAGCAACCCTGCGTGCTTGATCAATTAGTTATGGCTATACCGAGTGAAGACCTGCACGGCGATTTACTCGACCTAGAAATGCAAGGAGTTATTGACAGATCGTCCGATGGCACGTATAACCTAGCAAAGCCTTCAACAGCCAGAGGGGGTGCATATACGCATGTTAGTCGGTAAGTATGCTGGCAAAATAACGCAAGATGTGTACTATAGGATAAGCACAAGCAAAACGTTCAAAATAGGATAATTCATTATACATATATATGGTAAAAAACCTTGTCATAGTAGAGTCACCGGCCAAAGCCAAAACAATCGAGAAGTTTCTTGGTAAAGAGTTCATGGTCAAGTCCAGCTTCGGTCATATCAGAGATTT
>CAZHXE010000072.1:0-6449 GCA_964536005.1 uncultured Candidatus Saccharibacteria bacterium | reverse complement strand
GGGGACGTAGTTTTGGCTACATCGGTTTTTCTGTATGCCAGCTTTGGCATGGTGCTGGCTACACCTGCATATATAAACGCACAGAGCGCAGATTTACAGCCGATCGAAGTTTGTCAATTTCCGCAAAACCGAGCGTTATTGTCATATGCAGTGGAAGACGCAGTATACCCAAATTTCTCTGCAAGCCCCATTCAGGTAAATATACCTGCCGGAGTCTACACGATTACTGCAGACTCGTTTGAGGATCATATTGGCTCTAATGATCCGACACAATCGATCGAGCAATGGCAAATCATGCTATATGGAGACTCTGGGCATGTTTACTCGTCAAACTTCACAGACGATATTCCTGATGATATCAACACCAATACAACTGAAATCGGCCATGAAGTTTCTTTACCACAAATCTCAGGTATACGCTTTGCCCACATTGCGTACACGACTGGTCTTGAGGATGCTCAGTTTGGCGGACAAACGTTCGACTCGTTGACCCAAGAACAAAAGAATCAAGTGAAGTGGAATTCTGTAATTCCAAGCTGTATTAAGTTTGACCCTGTAGTCAACACCAGCAACCCAGATATTATTTGCACGGCTCTAGGTGTACAAAAACTTGAGGATACTTCATATGAAGTCACCGTGGAGTTAAGCGAGCCTCTTAATGATGTCTTTGCTAACACGATTTTTAGCCTACGGGACAGCAGCGGTAATCTAATTTCGGAGCAAACTGTTAGCGGTCTTAGCACTAATTTCATGCTTGAGCCTGGCGAGTACATTGTTACTGCCACTATAAGTGGCGAAGTTATTGAGACCAGTTGTCAGACAGACATTCAGGTAGCTGAGGATGGCGGAAGTGTGCTCGGCACGACTGTCGACAATTCTGTCGACGGACAAGCATCACTGGATGACAATGGTCACGTGTTGGCTGCTACTGGCAACCCTGCAAGCCTGTTACTTGGGGCTGGCAGCCTTATTGTTCTCATCGCATTACTCGGTTCGCAGCTCACACACAAGCGCTCCGATAATACAAAATAAACTCGAGAATTCATCTTAATTTTGCAAAGTCCGGATGTTACCCTGCTATAGGAGAACACCACTTTAGTACATATGGGTTGTATTCGATGACCTGACAACAACCCATGTAGGGCCTAGTCCAATTCATTGTGTTACAATGTAATCACTAAGTCATAAAAACAAAAGTGAACACAAAAAAATTGAAACACCTACATATTAAAAAGTATTGTGTCGTAAGCTTCATCGCATTTGGCTGCCTGCTTACAGAAAGCACCTTAGCAACAGCTATGGTCATGTCGCTACTGAGCTTTATGTGTACTTTGCCCGAGCTAGTATCGGGCACCACTGAACCAAGTCACTAAAAAGGACGCCTTTTGCCAAGGCGTCCATTTACTTGTGCTGCTATATCTAAATTGCTCGCTTACGGATTGAGGCAATTACTTGGTAACAAATTGCTAGCGCACATGATGAGATACCTGCGACGGCAAGAACTGGAACATAATTCGTCTTGCTGCTTGAAGTACTCTTGCTATCATCGTTCTTGGCTGTTTCGCCGGTGCTTGCGTCAAGAGCTGATGCCACTTCCTCAGGACTGATCTTCTTAGCAGATGCTACATGAGCGACCGACTCACCTGAACCTGTAGTAGTTACACGGTAAGCTACAATATCTGAGATAGGTTGGCCATTTTCAGTATTGCTAGAAGATGAACGTGGTTTTGGAGGATATGCTATCGAATCGCCACCCATTCCAGGCTGCGTGGTGCGACCACCGTATGCTGTATCGGTACCGAAGCTACCGTGCCAGTTGCCAAAGACATTAATGAAGAGTAGGCCAAACCAGCTATCTAACGAAAGGCTGCTATCGGTGATATTCGCAACATTGGCGGCTGAATAGGCGTCACCGGTAATTGCATCGCCTGCTTCGGTATTCATGTCGACAGTTGCGTCGCCCGTCTCGGCACCTACTTTGATGTTGTTATTGATGGTGAAGTCGCTGTCAATGCTATATTCTGCAGAGCCGTTATAGGCGTATGGAGCATTGTCTACGCCACCACCGAGCAGGGCCGATGTAGCGCCTTTTGGAGCATCTGTAATGAAGCCAACCCACTTGCCAAGTACGTTGACGAAGACTAGAATCGCCGAGTCTGCCACTACGCGCTGACCGGTAAGATTAAACACTGTAACGTTAGTATTGGCGTCGCCGCTCTTCGCATCGCCTGCAGCAGTATTATTGCTGACTGTTGCCTTGCCCGATTTGGCGGATGCTTCAATATTGTTATTGATAGTTTGGTTGGTGTCGATGTTAGCTATCATCTCGCTCTGCATACCGCAAAGGCAAACCTGTGAGGTTGGTACATTAGCAGCTATCAGCTGATCGATCACATCATCGGCAACCAGTACATCACCCTCAAAGTCGCCGTTAACATTTAGTATGCCTATGAATGAATCGCCCGATGTAATTGCAGAGTTGATCATGTTGATGACGTTGGCAACTGCGGTGGCATCACCCGAGACAGCATCGCCTCCAAGCGTGTTCTTTGCGACTGTGGCGTCTCCTGTGACGGAGAGTAAATTGATATCGTTTGTAATGTCAGCGTCTGTAGACACATTTACTTTCAAGTTATCGGTTGCTACGGGAGATTGTTTGCTCGTCAGCAATTTTGGATTGATGACAATGTCGCCAACGTAATCGCCCTGGATATTGGCAGTGAATACATTTGGCACGGCTCCCATCAAACCAACAGTTGATTGAATCATGTTCAGAGTGTTTGAGGTAGTAGTCGCATTGCCGGTTAGTGCAGAGCCTGCGGACGTATTTTGGAAAATACCCGCATCACCTGTTTTGGCAATGGAGTTCACTTTGTTGTCGACATCCACTTCAACTTCTACGTCGTAGATTACGTTGCCATATTCGTCGTAGGCAATGACATTCTGACTCTTGGGGCCAGTGTTATTGATTGCTCCCAAGTTTGCCTCGTTGTTTGATCCGGCACCAGTATTGTTGATACTCGTCGGGCCCTGTGGGTCATCGATTGAATTGGTTGAACCGTTGCCAGTATTTGTGATTGAAGCTGGATTGTCATTCGCATTTGTGATCTGGTTGCTCGATCCGGTACCAGTATTACCAATCGAATTGGTTGGTGCTACCGCCTGCTGATACGGATTGTATGGTAATTTTGTGACACTCGCCTTATAGGCACCTGCGGCAGGGCTATAGACCCAGTTGGTTTGCTCCCACATGCCGTTTGAGGGGTTATAAACGTAATTTACGTCGTATTTAGGAATGCGCTTCTGGGTTACAGGATCCCAGGTATAATATTGGCTTTCCCACTTTCCCGTCGTAGGGTTATAAGTATATAAATGTGCCGAAGCACCAGTCGGCCCTTGCAACAGTGGCTGTTGCGGACCAGTTTGGCCAGACGCTCCTGTCTGCGTGCCAGCGTCTTGTGCGTAAACATAGGCAGAAACTGGAGCAGCGAAGACGTACGTTCCCAGCAATAATGCCAAGCTGCCAATTCGGATTTTTGCTGAAATTGATGTCATGTTAGTTGCTCCTATTTCGTATTTGCACTGAATGCCTGTATTTGCGATTAATTGGTTGATAAATTATTACGTCAGTCCTGAAAGATTAAATCTTGGGTGTAAGGAAGAAGTCGCCTCCTTCCTTACACATGGTGCCCGATCAGTAGGGAACCAGCACACACTTAGTCTCTCTGCTAAACTATAGAATTAGTTTGCTACGCTAAGAGTAAATACTGTTGAGCTGCTGTTCGAAGCGTCACCGGTGTGAGCTGAACCGCCGGTAGTGTTGCCACTAACCCATGCGTCACCAGTTTCAGCACTCTGGTCAACATCTGAAGAGAAGTCAACGTTTGTGTTGTTGTTTACAGTTACATGGTGATCATTGCTGATCTCAATGTAGTTCTCTGAGTAAGGGCCAGTGTATTCCATGCTAGCTTCGTTGTCAGAGTCGCATCCGCAAGCGTTCTCAAGAGCAAGCTTTGAAGCGCTCTTGTTGTTGATGTCAACGTCTGCTTCTACTTCGTTTTCGTTCTCTGCATCACCAGTCATAGCGTCGCCGCCCTTGGTGTTGTGCTTTACGCCAGCTTCGCCAGTGTTTGCGTCCTGGTCAGCAGCAACTTGTGCTTGAACGTTAGCGTTATTATTTAGATCAACGTCATTCTCGTTGTCGAACAGAATGTCGTTGACAGATTCAGGACCAGTCTTTGTAAGTGAACCAGTCTCTGCAGCTGCAAAACCGGTGGTCAAGCTCAGACCCAAACCAACGGCTGCAAGGATTCGTACTAACTTTTTCATAAAAAGTTATCTCCCTTTTAGATTATTTTATTATTACTTCGGGCACCTCGCCCGACTTTCAAAGGCAATACTTAAGATAGCCATCGCAAGTCGAACGGCGTGCGGGATAGGGTGTATACCCTGATATTAATCAGTCGCTACTGCTGTGTATGTTGATAGAGGTGTTTGACGTGTCGCCATCTATGTCGAGCTTGATTTTGGTTTCGGACTCCATGGTGTCGGATTCGAATTCTTGCTCAGTGCGCATTCGTCCGCTATCTGGAAGTGTTATTTCCTCGCCATTTATGGTTATTGAAGGTTGTGACTCAGCTCCACCCGAATCAGGAATAGTTACCGATTGCTCTGTAGAAGTATGCATTTGAATATTCGCGGATTGCGATTGATCTTCGACACCCGGAGAATTGTTGGTGGTTTGATTGTTCTGAGAAGAAGTGACAGATGATTCGGATTCGGTACTGATAGTAAGCGGGTCGTTTACCGTATCAGAATTTGCGCCTGTAATGGATGAGAAAGGATTGAACGAGTTTGGGCCAGCCTGAACCGTGAGCCCAAGTAACGCAATAGTTATAAATACAAGTAATGGCAAGGGCGTGCGAGTAGCAATTCTACCAACTGTTCTGATGTGACTGAAAAAACCGGATTGCAGTGGTGAATGCAGATTAATACTAGTGCGGCGCACAGGCCCTCCTATTTCTTAACCCACCCCCACGTAGCTCTTGCAAGCTCCGTTCTTTGTTACTCTTTGTGTAGCAGCATAATAACTTTGACCATTATGGTAGTCAATATCTTTGTGGCTACAACATGTGTATAACTATGTAACATCAGATGGGGTAATGCAATTGTTAAAATAACATCTTTTTGGCACAAGCGATTTTAACACAGTAACTTTACGTAGAATAGTTGTAATTTTTCAATCTGTTCATTATCCATTGCCGTAACGCCCTCGAAGACATTTGAGCTAATTCCATGGCATATACGTACTTGAAATTATTATGCTGAGTTACATAGCAATGGTTAAAAGTGCAATATTCTGACATAATGTTGTAATGAGACGCATGACAATCCTAACGCAGCTTTTAAAACGTCTGCGACAACTCGTCGTTCTTGCGACAGGTTTGCCTTTGCTTGCATTCGGCGTTTTCTTAATTCCCTTACCTGGGCCAGGCTTGCTAATAGTGTTTTTGGGCTTACTTGTTTTAAGCATGGAATTCGCATTCGCCGAGAAGTATCTAAACGACACCAGACTGCGTATGCGGCAAGTTTATGACGCCATCGTAAAGAAATAGCCACACTAGTAGGTGCATAGTAGTCACTACCTGTCGTATAATAATCTTGATACATAGGCGGGAGCAGAACAAAGTTGAAAACAGCCGAGGCAATTATTAGGGGCTTAGAATCTGAAGGTGTGCAGTATATTTTTGGCGTACCGGGTGAAGAAAATCTAGATCTTTTGGATGCAATTCGCAGCTCATCGATTAAGTTTATTGTGACTCGACATGAGCAATCTGCAGGATTTATGGCTGCAACAGTTGGCAGGCTGACTGGCTCACCAGGCGTAGTATTGAGCACACTTGGGCCAGGCGCCACCAACTTAGTAACGGCAGCGGCATACGCACAGCTTGGCGGCATGCCACTACTTATGCTCACCGGTCAAAAGCCTATCAGGCATAGTAAGCAGGGCGCTTTCCAAATCGTTGACATCGTAGACATGATGAAACCCTTAACAAAGTCTTCGAAACAACTGGTGGAAGGTTCACTTGCAGCTGCCACTGTGCGGGAATCGGTGCGCCTAGCAACGCTCGAACGACCAGGCGCATGTTTGATAGAAATCCCCGAAGATGTGGCCGCCGAAGAAGTGAGTTATAGAAATATCCCCATAACCTCAACGCGTCGCCCCATCGCAGAAAATAAGGCTATCATCCAAACAATTGAGTTGCTCACTAATGCCAAGCGCCCGCTGTTGTTGATTGGTGCCGCAGCGAACCGTAAGCGCACATCAAATATGTTGACCGAATTTGTACGTGAATATTCGATACCTTTCGTAACAACGCAGCTCGGTAAAGGTGTGGTCAGCGAGACCCGCCAGGAGTACGCCGGCACAGCAGCGCTCAGTTCAGGAG
>CAZHXE010000071.1:0-6529 GCA_964536005.1 uncultured Candidatus Saccharibacteria bacterium | reverse complement strand
ATAAATAGGGACATGGTTTCCTCACTCTTTGAAACAATTTTGCAGAAGCGTCAACACGCGCCCAGTATATCAGTTTGGCACAGAAATACTACATGCTTTGCCAAGTACGATTCTGATTGACCGCCTCTTTGTCATGCAGGGCCTTGGCAAGGTCAATATCAAGACGGTTTGCGATAGCGCAAATATAAATAATAATATCGGCCAGCTCCTCTTCAACCATGCCGACCTGGCTTTTGGCATCGACCTGCATCTTCTGGCTTTTACGAATGGCCTTATAGAGTTCGCCCACTTCCTCACCAAGCAACAGGCATTCCTGCATGACTGTGTTATCGGTAAACCCGCGCTCGCGCACCATTTCTTCGATATAACTTTGTAATTGTTTGAGGGTAGGTTGTTCGGGTAGTTTTTGCATGTGTACCCACTAGTATAGCAAGTTACATATGTAACCTAGACTATATTTTGGCACCGCTTGCAGATGCCCCGGAGTTCAAGGCTATGGCTTTGCAATTGTATGCCCAAGTCTGCAGCCAGCCTACGAATATCCTCTTCCAACCCGGCACTTTCCTCAAATTCGAATACATGGTTGCACGAGCTGCAGGTGGCATGGTGATGGTGGTGCGAAAATGCATCGCTTAATTCAATCGTAAACTTCCAGCCGTGGTGCAGGCGGCGCACGATGCCAAGCTTTTCGAATAAATCGACGGTTCTATAAATGCTTGATCGATCCACATTACCGCTTAATACTTCGCACAATGCGCCAATGCTGAGTGAATCTTGCGCCGTAAGCGCGTCAAAAACCAGACGGCGTGGCAGCGTGTTGCTATAGCCTGCTTGCTTAAGGGTTTGTTCAAAAGTTGTAGTGTTTGCCATCAAATTTACCGTTGCTTACTGTTGCAGATTATATATTTTTGCGACAAATTTGCAAAATATACACTTCCTCATTACTATGTAGCTAACGAAAGGAAACCAACATGGCTTCATATGTAGACGTTTTGTTTTATTCGCTGCTTGGCGGTGTATTTTCACTGGTAGGAGGCATCCTACTGCTTGGATACAAGAAGACAGCCGATACGCTGGCGATGTACGCAACGCCATTTGCAGCCGGTGCGTTGCTTGCTGCGGCTTTTGTAGAAATGGTGCCAGAATCTATGCATGACCTGTCGCCTTCAACTGCGTCGCAGTGGATTCTGGGTGGTATCGTGGCATTCTTTATGCTCGAGTATTTCTTCCATTGGTTTCATCATCATCACGAGCATGCTTCCGAAAAGCGCACGCCAGCTCCACTCATTATCATCGGCGATACACTGCACAATTTGCTTGATGGAGTGGCTATCGGCGCGGCATTCTTGATCGATACGCCAACCGGAATCGTGACAGCTATCGCGGTTGCGGTACACGAAATCCCCCAAGAAATTGGCGACTTTGGCTTGCTGCTTAAATTTGGTTTTGCAAGGCGAAGAGTAATCGCAATTAACGTTATCAGTGCACTTGCGTCGACCGTTGGTGCGCTCGTAACTTTTGGCCTTGGGTCAAACAGTGAACTTCCTACTTCGGGTCTGCTCGCAGCAACCGCTGGCATGTTTATCTACATCGCGGCAAGCGACTTAATACCGGTTATTCACGAAGAAGCCAAGAAAAAGACAAACCATTTGGCGGCAATTTTGCTTTTGGCAGGCATATTGAGCATTACTATTTCGACTTCACTTGCTCACAATTTTTTGCCTGGTGAAGCGCACCATGAGGCCGAATCCCAGTCGCATTTAGAGGAATAGAGACGACAATGCCAATCCTAGCGACTAAGCGGTACGCGATTTATTCATGCTTGGCAGAAAGTGTTCCTGTTATCGAGTTCCGATCGCCAAAACCTCACCACCAAGCTTGTCAATAAAGTAGCTATCGTGCGAGATATAAATAATCGCTCCATGGTACTGGCCGAGCGCATGCTCAAGCTCTTCAATCGAAGGCAGGTCTAGGTGGTTGGTTGGCTCATCCAGTATCAGCACATTCGGATCACCAGCGAGCATATTCATAAGCTGAAAGCGTGCCTTTTGGCCGCCACTCAAAATTGAGAGAGGTTTTTCTCCATCGGTTGCAGGATTAAAAAGGTAGTCACTAAGTAAAGATTTGATGTGCTGATCGGTACAGTTGAGGCCTTTGGTGCGATACGCCAGCTCAATAGCATCGGCGAGCCGAAGAGGTAGATAAGCCGCATCAAGCTCTTGCTCGTATACGCCAATGCGCAATGAGGCGTCTACCTCAATTGAGCCTGCATAGACGCTCGAATCGAGCTTCTGCTTAGATGCCGTTGCAATAACGGCCTGCACAAGCGTTGACTTACCAACCCCGTTGCGACCATGGATTCGCAGCCTACTCCCTTCACGAATTTGCGTGCTTATATCGGAAAAAAGCGGGGCGTCGTAGCCAAGGCTTAGTTCTTTAATATCAATTAAAAGTCGGTCAGAGTGGCTGTTTTTGCTTGCAGTCTTTATACGAATGTTCCGAGCCTTATGCTCATCGTATGCATCTGCGACTTTTGACTTAAGGTTCTGGGCTGAATCTTGGTCGATCCAAAATGACGGTTTGTCGAGTGTTTGCAACTCAGCCAGCTCGGCACGAGCCTTCTGCTCCAACCCTTTAAAGCGCTGGATAGTACCTGGGTTGCGCGACTTCTCTTTAAGCCGCTGAAACTTCAAGACATCTGACTTCAGATTCGTAATGCGACTTTGCGAGACGGTGTATTCATTTACTTCGCTCGTGATACGTGTAGTGTTGATCCGCAAATACGCATCGTAGTTACCTTTGGAGATATCCGCTTTGCCATCGCGAATTTCAATGATCTTATCAACAGCTTTAAGTACATCGCGATCGTGAGAGATCACTACCACTGCTTCCTTAGTGCTCTTCAGCCAGGCAATGAAACTTTCTTTTGCAACGTAGTCCATGTGGTTAGTCGGCTCATCTATCAGCGCCAGGTCTGCACGGGCGCGCTGCACCTTAACAAGCTCGATCAAGCGCTTCTGGCCACCACTCAGGTCGCCAAGTCTGCCTCGTGCCTTGTTGGCGTTAATCTGGTATTTTTCCAGTGCCTGCAATACTTCGTCTTCAACTTCATAATATCCAAGTACGCCGAATCGCTCCAGAGCATCGCTGTAACGCTGAATAAGATGGTTTTTGCCGTCCATGAGGTTCGGCAGCGTATCAATATCCGATTTGAGCTTTGCGAATTCGGGCAAATCGGCCAATATGTAATCCAGCACGGTCATATCTTCAAAATCTTGGTGCTCTTGTCGTGCCGCGATTACCACTAAGTTACGCTTTAGCTCAACCATACCATCGTAGTCGTTGTCCTGCCCATTTATGATCCTAAACAGTGTGGTTTTGCCCGTACCATTTCTGCCAAGTAGGCCGATCTTTTCGCCAGCCTCAATAGAAAAGCTGAGGCCGTTGTATAGTACGGCCTCACCAAACGATTTTTCATGAATGTTGATTCGAGCAATCATCAGGGGTGCAGTATGACAGAAAGATGCTTAAAAGGATAGTGCTCCTGCCTTCACGTGCCTACAATGTGTAGGCAAAAACTCTAGAGGTCGTCTTTTCGATACGATCGAATGGTAAGCCCTGCAAGCGTGAACCCGCCCACAAGCATCGCTGCACTGCTCCAAATTGAGGTAGACTGTAACCCGGTGTTAGGCGCTCCGGCTGCTCCACCAGTCGTCGTAGTAGCTTCTGCAAGTAGGCTTGGTCCTGCAGGATCAAGGATCTGACCATTTACAAGTCCGTCACCGTCATACGCGCCACCGTCAACAATCGAGTATGCAACCGTAGTCACGGTGTTGCCGCCCACAACGGCCGTGCCGTAAGTAATCTGGTCATCAAAGTCTACGAACGTATTCTGTGTTGCAATGTACTTTCGATAATTCCAATCAGTCGTGTCGTATTCCTGATCCCAGTAGTATGTCACATCAACCGTACCGCCAACTACTGTACAGTCCACCAAGAACCCATGCAGTCCAAGTGGGTAATCGTAGTCTGGGTCTGTATCAGCTAGGTCCGTTTCGTGATAGAAACTAACCTCATCGACCGTGACGCAGTCACCGCCAATTTCGGTTGTTGTGTATTCGCCAAGTACCGGGTTGATCGCGGTCGTAACATCCGACTGCTCGCTGTCCACAATTCCGTCATCGTTGCCGTCTCCAGAATTTGGACCCGCATTTTCTTCTGAGTCGCTCACGTTGTCTTGATCAAGAATACTAAACACTGTTGGGTCATCCGGATCGCCATCGCTGTCGGTGTCGGTGTTAGTTGCAACTGCTGGGTCATCTGAAAGATCGCTCCCAGTGTTTCCTAGTAAATCCGTGGCTGTCGCTTCTGCTTGGTTTGTAACGCCACTCGCTTCAATATCAGCCTCAGTTAGTGTATACGTGGCCTCAAAGTGAACAGTACCAGTCGAGCTCACGTCTAGATCAGGCGCATCGCCATCACCGTCCACATCTTCATCACCAGACACATAGGCTGGAGTTGGTAGAGTCCCGGTGCCCGTAAAGTCACCCGAGTTTTCGGCGATATCAATGTCGATCAGTTCGGTTTCGCCGGTATTAGTTACGTCGTATCCGTAGGTGAGCGTCTCACCCGCCTGTGTTACATCATCGTTATTTTCGTCATTAAACGTAACGGTTTTTTCTATTTCCATGTCCACATTTGGCGTTGCCTTTTCGCAAATGGCCGCAACTGTGTCGTCAATAAACGTTTGTGCTGGGCTGGCAGCATCTGCATAGGTTGGGACGGTGACGGCAAGTCCGTCTGTGCCCACAACTGCATCCACGGTTGGGCCTGCAGAACCGTTAAGATATGCATCGGCTGCTTCGGCAATGAGTACAAGCACGATTCCTACGTTGCCTTCACCCGCGTTGCGTAAGTTGTTCGCAGCAGTAATCCAGTTTGCCCCGTCGGATGTGAGCTGAGACTCGGTAGCGTCGGTCAGGATTATACCTACTTGCAGAACACCATTGCGACGACCATTACCACCATCGATCAAATCAGCCATATGTTGTGTTGCCACAGTAAGGTTTGTGCCGCCGCCGCCCGCTTTAGCGGTGTATAGTTCACGGATTCCGATCGTATCGTTATCTGTAACCACATTGCTGGTTTGCAACAATCCAGTATCATCAGTGTCGGCGAAGTTCTCGGTGATAGGCACAACAACATCATTAGTGGTCGTATCCCACGCAAACGCGCCAGCTTGTACGCCTGTTACGGCATCGTAGTTGAAGCTATCTGAAATCTGGTACATAAAATCGAGCGCATCATCAAACTCATTCGCGTCAACGCTGCCCGATTCATCGTTACCAAACCAAAGGTCAGCAATAGCAGCGCCACATTGGACACCTGCAGCATCTGCCTGTTTTACGCGTGGCCTGCTAATAGAAAGCGCCATAGACGCGAGTATCATAGCCGCCAGTATAAGCGCGGTTGATTTTTTGACGTTCGGCAACAAAACGCCTAAGTTTGCTTTTGTCATTTTTTTGTGCCCCCAAAAGTTAAAGATTTATTCAATAGTACACTGCTTATGCTTTGTTTTCAACATGTGCATTTTAAGCAGCCTCTCGAGCGAAACTATATAAGCCACGCAAAAAAGGCTCCGAAAGGGAGCCAAGCATGCTGCGATTGTCTAAATTTTTCTAGCGAGCCTTTTTAGCTTCGGCTTTTGCTTTTTTTATGCGCTTGAATGATGCGCCGTGTTTGTTGCGTTGTTTTGCCATGATGTCGTTCCTATTTGCTAAATGTTAGCTTATTTATAACACAAAACTGTTGGTTTTTAAAGAGATATGTCAGTTAATCGACCTGTCTAACTTTTGCGCTCCAGCAACGGTTTGCCAACCCTGTTGATATTCACTTTTTTTGCAGCCAGTGCAGAGATGACCTCTAGAACTACACGATTTGCGAGCAGCGCCGTAATGTCGGCGTGGTCATACGGCGGCGACACCTCAACAATATCCAAGCCGCAGAGCTCCGACTCGAGTCCAATCCTGCGCACAGCGTCAAGCAGTTCGCGCGAACTCAGTCCTCCTGGCTCGGGCGTTCCGGTGCCTGGCGAAAACGCAGGATCACAAACATCAATATCGATAGAAAGAAACACCACCTTACATCCCTCGGCCGCAATACGCATTGCCTCTTCTAGGCAGGCGTCTAAGCCACGTTGCTGCATCTCTGAAATCTCGAACGTGCGCATGCTTTGCTCTGCCATCCAATCCAGCACAGGGTGATCCGGCCAATAGCCGCGCACGCCCACTTGGACGAAGTTTTGCCCACGCACATGACCTTCGGTGATAAGTCGCCTTACCCACTGGCCGTGGCCATGCGGCTGGCCAAGCTCTTCGTCGGCCGTGTCCGGATGCGCGTCAAAATGAATCACGCCTACTTTGCCTTTGCCAAATTGTTTTGCCATCGCCACAACGTTGGCATAGGTTATAGAATGGTCACCTCCCAGAATAACGGGAAATGTTTTCTGCTCAACAATACTTACCACTGC
>CAZHXE010000070.1:0-6553 GCA_964536005.1 uncultured Candidatus Saccharibacteria bacterium | reverse complement strand
GTTACATTCACATCTACGGTTATCACCGTGGAAGTAGATGCCTTCCGGCAAGGTGGCACCGGGGATATGGAGCTTGACCTTCGCCGTCTCGAACCTGATGCCTTCCAACCGCTTGGGCATACCCATAAGAAGACTGCCCGTGTGAAATACGGTGATTCCCTGGGTAGTTGGACGCGCCTTCATGCCATCACAAGTCGCATAATCATATTGCTTGGCATTTCTACCTAGCGACCAGATACTGCAGGCCTGAACTAGCTTAGGAACTAGCGGATGCTCCTGTTCGAGATCGCCGATGACGAGCTCATTATAAAATTCCATGATTCAACCAATTTTCTGCTACCTAAGGTGGTGGTATGCTCGGCCGCAGTAGCAACGGAGAGCTGCATGGTGACGTCGTGACATCAACAGGCAGCTCCCCATTACAATGTTAAAGTACAGTTTGCATATTATAGCATAAAGTAATAATTTTACAATATAACGCTCTCGTAGCTACATTTGCAGTAGGACAAGCAGCCATCTGTTACACTTTTGACAAAACAATAAAAACACGTTATAAATACTACCTGGTTCTTAACTGACTCAAGAACAGTCACTTTCCCATCACCAAAGGACATGACATGGCCTCTGCGGCATTCGACGTATTCACCACCGGCAAGTGCTTAGACGAGATCTCGAAACGGCTTGGGTTGACCGGGTGGAACCCCACCACGCACGAGCAGCGCGGTCTCATGAATTGGTACACCGAAATGATTGCCGTCCTCCAGCAGTTCGACGGAGCCGATCTTCCGTGGTTCGGCGCACAAGCATCCACGGACTACGTGGTGCTCAACAACTTCATGGAAGCGCATGGCCAGCCGCCCCAGTTCAAGCCCTTCAACGGATTCGGCGTGGCGGCCGTGATCGACGTGACCGACGAATGGAGACATGGCGCGCAGCCGGTGGATCTACTACGCATAAGAAGCGGAGGTCCCACGACCTTCTACAAGGGCTTCCGAATCCCCGACGCTGGGGCGCGGATGTTCCGGGTCCAAGACATGGAACATCCGTTGATCAGACTGTCTACTACCAGTGGGCGCTACGTCTGGATCATTGAGGTCGACAAGGCCTATGGCGGCTACGGCGCCTTCAGGCTCGCCCAGATGATCCAATCCGGGCGGAGCGATCTACTCCCCGTGCAGTACTCAGGCGTTCAGATCCCCGACGTGAACCTCAGTACCCAGCCTGACCTGAGCTGGTTGGTCGGCATGACCAACACCGGCGGGCGTGAGACATATGCCATTGTCCAGGCCTTCCAGCACTACCTGCTGGAGATGACCTACCTGGGCTTGCGCCTGCAAGTCGGCACCGGCGTGTCCACGTCGCGGTCCCCACAGATGGGTCAGCCGTACACCGTCACTCGGCCTTTCGTGTTCTGGGTGACCGCCCTTAGCGGCAATCCCAACCCTGTCATCGGGTCGGCCTATGTCGACCTCGACAGCTGGGTGCCGGTCGGCTGACATTACCGCAAGAACCGCTTACACGACCACGGCCCGATAGTTTCTCTCGGGCCGTGGCGGCCTACCCAATTATTACTTCCCGTTAAATTTGTTATACTTCCCTCATGAAACAAAACCAAAACGCCTTCACAATTATCGAAGTTATTTTATGCGCCGTCATCGTTGGCATGATTGGCTTCACCACCTGGTTCGTGCTCGCTAATAAACAGCTAGATCGCAAGCCAAAGCAAACAGTCAACACTACAGAGCAACAAACCGAAGAAACCAAACAAACCGATTTAAGCAAGTTAGTCCAAGAATTCGAGCTAGACATCAAATCTGAAGCCGATTTAGAAAAATTACCCGATATCGTACCGGCAAGCTTCAAAGAATATGCCATCACAACTGTCAACAACCTACTAAAAGACTGTCCAGGCTCATATATGAACGTATTCAAAGTGAGCGCCTATAACATTCGTGGAGGTATAGTCATAGGAATGGACAGCCAGGTGCATCTTTGCGGCAGCGGCGCACCGCACTTATTTGTGAGAACACCAGAAAACACCTGGGAATCAGTCAGTGTTCAAGGTGGCACGCCATGTACCTCTGAAAATGGCGGCAAAGTGTACGAGGAATTCGCCGAGGAATGCTATACGGGTAAAGATTCTGCCACATTGATCGCCAATCCCAATGGCTCTATAGCCGACGCGAATTAAACTACATAAGCATTTTTCCAAAAATTCTGCCCGAATTTCCACCCCTGTTGATGATTGACTTTTATAGGTATTTTATGCTATAATATATAAAACTAGCCTTGTCTAGTTTTGCAACTTTACAATCTACTACTTTCTATGTGTAAATAATCTGTTTTTTAGGCACAGAGCGGTAGCTACCAGTTAATGAAAAGGGCATACTGGACGATGCTCGTTTTACGTTATCTGCTCGCTACCGCTCTGGTGGCATATATTCCACATTCAGGGTTCCCTAACCCGCTATAGCCGATGTACTCGGGCAACTGAGTACGAATATCGGAAGACGTACCGGTGGTGCGCCAAGCGGGAGGGATGCCGGGGTAACACCCGGCATGGCCTTTTGGTCACCCAGCTTGAGGATATGTCATGACGACGCAAACTGAACTGCCCATCTACGCCGCGCTCGAAACGATCAAGGCTGCTCTCACTGAGCACGAGACGATCGTCATCGAGGGCGAAACGGGCTCGGGCAAGACAACCGTTACTCCTGCAGAGCTCGCCAAGTGGCTCGGCTGCCAGGTGATCGTCACCCTTCCCAGGGTGTACGCCGCCGTGTCAGCTGCCAGGTTCGTGGCGGAGATGGCCGGAGAAGAGGCTGGTGAGACAATCGGCTACCGCACCGGGCGAGCCAAGAGTTTCAAGCCCGACAACGCAGTCATTTACTGCACCGACGGCCTGCAGCTCACCCTTGAGCTGCTACGCCCCAGCAAGCAACCCAAGCTCGTCATCATCGACGAGGTCCACGAGTGGAACAACAACCAAGAAACCCTCGTGGCTTGGATCCGCCACCTACAACTGCAAGGAACGTGCAACTTCAAGCTCGTGCTGATGAGCGCGACCGCCGATACCGAGGAACTCTCCGAGTTCTTTGGGGGCGCCCCCGTCATTCATGTGTCAGGGCGTCAGTACAAGGTGGACGTGCTCGAGTACGACGGCAAGAGTTCACCTGCTCAAGTCGCCGCTCGCCTGGCCGACCAAGGACACAGTGTTTTGGTGTTCGTAGACGGTAAGGCGGCGATCGACAAGGTACTACGTGAGCTGAGTCAACTCTGCAGCTACCGAAGGCTCCCCCTACATGCCGAGCTAACCCTCGACCAGCAGGACGAAGCCAAGCGAGGTGACAAAGGCCAGCGCATCGTGGTCGCCACAGATGCGGCGGAAACGAGCCTGACGCTCGACGGCATCACTGCCGTTGTTGATAGTGGCAAGGCTCGTATCATGCAGGTCCGCGGCACCGTTGAGGCACAAGTACTCATCGACATCGCCCAAGACCGCATCAAGCAGCGCATGGGCCGGGCGGGTCGCACCGCCGACGGAGTGTATGTACTGTGCTCAAAGGTGCCGATGGGGAAGCGCCCCAAGCGGTCGACGCCCGCCATCCAGCGGACGTTGATTGACCAGCTGGTGCTGCGCCTGGCCTGCGCCGGGATCGACGCCAGTGAACTCACTTTCCTACACCAGCCTGACGCAAAGCAGTTTGAGCACGCGAAAGCGCTGCTCCAGCTGCTCGGCGCCCTCGACGAGGACGGAAATGTGACCGAGGTCGGCAGGGCCATGAGCCAAATGTCGGTCGACAGTCGCACGGCCCGTATGATAGTCGAGGCGCAGAAGCGTGACGTGGTTGAACCGATGATCGCGATTGCTGCCTGCATGCAGACCAGCACCGGGGTCAGAGGCCAATTCTACCGCGCGCCGTTCAATGTACACTCGGCAACATCGGACTTGCTGGCTGAGCTGGCATGCTTCTATGAGGCCGAGGACATCAGAGCGCGCATGGCCGGTGAGCGTGCGAGTGCACGGTCGATAAACATCGACCTGCAAGACGCTGGCATTCACGCCAAGAACTTCCGCGGCGCCCGCGACACGTGGGTGCTGCTCGCCGAAAAACTCGGCGTCGATATTTCTACTCGGGTCGAGTTCGACCACGAGGAAGTGCTGAAGTGCGTGTTGAGCGGCATGCTCGATAACGTGTTTCAGTACGCAATGAGTCGAGACCGGAGCTATCTCCACGTGCTGTCTAGCGAGGTAAGGAAGCTGGATAAGCGTTCAACCGTCACACGTGGCGACTGGATCGTAGGAGTTCCGCGTGACATCCCCGCGATGCACACCGACAAATGGTCAGGGGAAGAATACCCCGTGGTCTACCGCATCATCGCCCAGGCGAGCGCAATCGAGCTTGGGTGGCTCGGCGAAGTCGCACCGCATTTGGTGCGCACGGAGCCGGTTGGTGTAGAGTTCGACCACGGAACCAAGCAGGTATGCGAAGTTACGCGCACGCTGTACAAGGGGGAGGAAATCGCCCGTGAAAAGACAGCGGCTAGTCCCAGCCCCGAAGCGACGCTCGTGCTTGCACGGGCAATCGCACATGGGTATGTCAGCATCGATGTGCACAGTCGTAACCTCGCCATTCTGCAAAGGGTCAAGGCACTCAGTGCCAACTACCCTGGTCGGATCGCGCCGTCTGACGACGCGGCGGTCATCGCCGTAATCGCCAGGCGGCTGGGCGGGCGTCATCAGCTCGACCAGCTGAAGTTTGAGGATCAGCTCCTGCAGATGTCGGACTTCGTGCCCGAAGATCTGCTGGCTGATGCGGAAGCCATGGCCGAGACTACGGTCACGGCTAGCACCTCGAGCGAAGCAAGCGGGACGACCGAGACTACGGTTGAGGTCGACGGTGTGACCGTACGAGTCGTCTTTACCAACGACCGTATTATTGGTCATACGGCAGACGCATACGTGCAAGAGGCTGACCTCGCGCGCCTGACGACGCTCCCCGACATTCTTGGGGTGCGTATCGACCAGGTACACGTGATTGACTCTGACAGCAAGGAAGTCCTTGTCGGCTGGGGTCTCAGAGAGACCAAGCAGCGGTTGCAGCGGCAGCGGGAGCAAGAAGCCCGCCAAGCCAAAGCAGACGCACTCGAGAGCCGCCTGGCGGCTATCGTATCCGTAACGGAAGCGCTGCCAGCTCACAACTTGGGCAGACGCATCGCAGACTCACGCATTGCCATCGAAGAATCTCGATGGCGTACGGGTGAACTCACACGAGCAAGCGCACTGATTACCGGCCTCGAAGCCGCCGTCAGGCGGCTGCAAAACGAGGATCCGGAGGAGTTGATCCTGCGCGTGCTCATGGAGCAGGACGACCATCCTGCTTTCGAGCACAATGCGCTGATCCTGGCGGAGCTCAGGGATCTGGAGATTCGTTCGAACGGGTACATCACCCCACCGAGCGATGATGATATGATCCTGTACTACCAAGTGGCGCTTGCTGGAGTTCGGACCATCTGGGAGGCGCACAGGCGTGACCTGCGTATCAGCCGTGGCGACTATGCCTCAGACCAGGACATCCGTGACCTGTACGCGACAGACATGATGGCCCCAGACACCGTGACGATCAGAACCCGCAGGGGTGCCGATCGCCACATTCCGGTGACCTACGACTACAGCAATACGGAGCCACCGGTCGCACAGGGCACCATCACGCTCACTGCCAGTGAGTACGAGCGCAACAGCGGAAGCCTGCCCGTCCTACCGCACGACATCCAACTGATCATCGTGGTTACTCACGATGGAAAGGAGGTGGCACGCGGGACAGATAGTCCAGAGCTGGCTCATGATATCGAGCTGGCGGCAAAGAGTCGACGGAGAGGACGGCACGTCCCTGAAATCGACTCACTGGGCCTAAGGCGCCGCGCGCCAATTACCGGCGATGCACCACCCCCATGGCACAAGGGGCGACGTTAACATTCAACGCCTGAAACAGGCACAATCATATAGGAGGTAGAGATTTGCCCAGGGCCCGGATATTCATATTCCGGGCCCTGGGCCTCAACCAAAGCTCTTATCAACCTATGAGAGTTTTGGTTGAGAATACTGATCAACCCAACTTAAACTAAAAACCACTCCGACTTGGAGTGGTTTTGGCTCGCATAGTGTGCAAAATGTTACGGCCTAGCGCTCGCAGGCAATCCCATCATCATCACGATCGAGCTTGTTATCATAGGCGCTATCGCTGCGCTTGATATCAAACACGCCTGCGTTAAACGCCTCGGTGCAGTTATCGAAGGTTCGGCCTGCACTGTCTTTGCTGGCAGATTGTTTTTCGACTTTCTGCTTCGCATCTTCACTGGCTTGTGAAGCAGGCTTCTCGGTAACTGAACCAGTCGTTTCGCCATCGGCTTCGGTCTGAACTGGGGAATACTTACCGTTTTGATCCAACTGAGCTGGCGAAGTGGCAACAATACCAAACATGCCGGCCCACAGCACGACAAGCGCAAGCAGGCCTTTGGCCCATGGACTACGCTTAAAACCCTCTGGGTCGCG
>CAZHXE010000069.1:0-6762 GCA_964536005.1 uncultured Candidatus Saccharibacteria bacterium | reverse complement strand
ATTTTAGGATTCCAACGTTTTAAGACTTTGGAGGCAAAAAAACCAAAGTAAGCAGCCAAGAAAAAATAGAGTTTGTTTTTAAGCGCCATGGTCAGCGATTTCATAGCGCTATTGTAACTCATCCGAGGCACGTTTGATATCCATATAAATTATGCTTGTCTAGGCGCCGCATATGTCGGTATAATCGGCCTATCTGTTAAAAATGACAGATACATACATGGGGCGCCGGGTTTCCAACCGCGTTAGCGGCCGCTGGCTTCGGTCGGCAGCGCTCCACCAGTTCGAATAATACCGCTCTTCAGGGGGTGGTATTTTGTTTTTAAGCTTGATTTTTATGAATAATATGCGATTATAAAGCCGCACAACGACGTGCACCCACGACTCAAGGAGTAAGAGAGGGTGACCTTCCCGCCGAAATGTCACAGAGTGCTCGCCTGGATAAAGGGCGCGTTCTATTGGCTAGTTCTAAGAAGCAAGCAATATAGCTGGCCACTACGAAAGGCCGTAATTAGTGTGAAATATGCACATGAACTCCGTACGCGGATTCGCGTGTATGGCATCCAGCTGACGCCCGAGGAACACCGTGATCTGCTTTCAGGCATCATCAACGGCCTATCCTGGCGTAGCAGGTGGCTAGCCGACGCGATATTGGCAAGCATCGACCCGCACGCCGGCTGTCGCATGAGCGACAACGGCATCCTGATGATCGGAGAGGATCCCACCAAATCCAGTGCATTGCCGCTCGAGGCTTTACTGCGATTCTGGCTGCGTGGCCTGTACGACGACATCAATCGCATGGTAATCAACGCCTGCGGCACGCATCTCATGATCGAACTTCGCGGCAACAGTTCGATCATCGCTGTCTATGTGCCTGGCACTTGCATGCCAATCGAGCAACTGTCTAGTGGCGACAAGGCCCAGATGGATGCAACGATGGGACTGGTGGTCGCCATAACAGGAAGGAAAATCGCCGAAACCGGAGACGGACGGCCAGCACTGGCTGCCTACGCCTCCATCAATGCAGAGAAAACGGACAGTGGTGCTTGGGCATTCCACTCAAGCCACGATCCGACAACTCAGCGCATCATCTAGCACCTTGGGTCACAGCAAGCCCCGATAAGAGCATCTGGCTCTGGTCGGGGCTCTTTTCGTTATAACCGAAAGGGCATTAGCAATAAAATCAACCGTATTCTTAGTGGGTGATTTTTGATTTGGGTAGCCAGCTTGATCTTCATTAGGGGCAAGCCTCGCTGTGCCCACGTTCCGAGGAGTTTAGCGTATATGTGACATGCATGTGGCGTGGGCTTATTGGCATAAAGATGAATTTGAAACCTACGTAAGAGATGGGACTGCAATTGAAAAATAGCCAATTCTAACTTCATAGACAAAGGGGGTATAATCGGGCTATGAAAATACAGCTCGTGCTAGCTGACATAGACGGAACAATGGTCCAACCAGCTTCCAATTACATCAGTAGTCCAGTTCTTCAAGCAACCAAGATATTACAAAGTAAGAATATACGGCTCGCTGCCGTTACTGGTCGCCACTTTGAGATGGCCAAACCATTCTTCGAAAGCCTTGGCGTCACAACTCCATGCGTAATAAATGGCGGATCTACAATAGTTGAACCGCAGACCGGCAAGGTAATCTCCGAAAGGCTCTTACCAGTCGAGTCGGCTCGAGAGGCAATCGCAATACTCATGCCGGTCTGCACGGTAGCCGAGAGTAGCGGAATTCGCATGGGTGCCAGTTCCTCGGATACACAAATCGTGGAGCCAACTTCACATATTTGGGCTTCGGTTCCTGCAGAGTTAGCTGATCAGGTCGTCCAAACCATTAACCAAATTGACAGCGCAGTTGCGCATGCCAACCCGGGGCCTGGAGGCGACTTTAGTCGCACTGGTATCCAAGTAACGCACATTGAGGGCGACAAATTCCATGGCGTACAGAACCTTTTGAAGCTACTACGAATAGAGTCTGAAGCAGTGATGGGAATAGGTGATGGGGATAATGATTTGCCGCTTCTTCAGGCCTCAGGACTTAAGATAGCTATGGGCAATGCACCCGAAATGCTGCGTAACGCAGCGGACCACGTCGTAGGCACTGTTGATGAAGATGGATTTGCCGAAGCAGTCATTAAATACCTCTAGTTATTAGGTTCAAGAATCTACGAGTTTGTGCACAAATTTGCTCTCCAACGTAGCTTTTTCTTTAATCAAAAACGACCTCCGTTAAAAGGTCGTTTTTTATTTCAAGTTTGAACTTGGTGGAGTATAAGGGACTTGAACCCTTGACCTCTACACTGCCAGTGTAGCGCTCTAGCCAACTGAGCTAATACCCCGTGGATAGGTGTGGCTTGGCAAAACAAACCACATCAGCATCGTGCGTGATTATACGGTCTTTGTTTGGCTCTGTCTACCGCAGCAATTTGCAGGAATGCTTAGAAGCAGAATTTTAAGGGTATAGCCGGCCCTTGCAGCGCGATTGATCGCTGCAAGGGCCGGCCAGAAGTGCGTAACGCGACAGTTGTAGAGCTCTCGGGCAGCCTGCTTTGACGCTGCCCAACAAACTTTGCTTTGATCGGAATCAGTTGAGCATTCGTGAGAGTTGCACCCTACTCGGATCAAAGCCCGGCGGAACGCGGATCCACAAGCCTTCTCCTGCAGGAGTCGCGAAGATCACGATCAACAGCAGGATAGCCGTAAGTAACTCAGTAGCAGTAAAGGTATGCCAGTGCTGTTCATACGAATGGTAGATCATTGCTTAAGGCCGCCCTATCACGATCAGGTGGATAATCACTAGCCCCCACTTTCGTTACTGGTGGATTAACATTGTTATAACAGCTTCGATTGTGGCATGTAAAGCATAAACAAAGAACCGCCAGAAAATTCTGACGGTTTTGTTCGTTCGTGCACCCTCACCCAGGCTCTTTTGGGTAGCAATAGTTTTTGTTTTTGTTTCAAAAGAGCCGATGCACGATCCTAGAGCTTATTATACAAGCTAATGCTTACTCTGCAATTGTTTTTATGCTTATTTAGCCATTCGTCAAGCGCACTACGTCTTACATGAGTGGTGACTACATCTTGGGCTAGTGCTGATGCAAAATTTTGAAGAATTCGGCTTGATCAATCAACTTTGTACCAAATTTTTCGGCTTTTGCCCGTTTACTTTCGCCGACTTTTTCGCCGTATACCAGATACGTCGTGCCTTTACCAACCGATGACTGAAACGTGCCACCCAGCGCACGAATCTTATCCGCAGCTTCTTCTCTGCTCATACCTTCAAGAGAACCCGTGATAACAAATGACTGGCCACTGAGCGGTCCATCCACAACTTCCATGTCTTCTGGCCACACATTAAGCTGCTTAAACTTCTCGAGTAACTTCAGATTAGCCTCGTCGTTAAACCACTCTATAACGCTGTGGGCAACTACCTCGCCAACGCCATTAATTTCGTAGAGCTCTTCGGGTGTCTGCTGTGTGGCCGCTATGATCGCATCAAGCGATTGATAACGCTTTGCCAGGTCGATTGCCGTAAGCGAGCCAATGTGCCGGATACCCAAGCCAATAACAAAACGTGGCAGTGGCGGTGTGCGCTTTTCGGCAATTGCGGCCACGAGATTGGTGGCAGACAGCTCTGCAAAGCGCTCCAGCTGCATGAGCTGATCAGCGGTGAGCGTATATAGGTCGGCAAAATCTTTAACCAGGCCGCTACTAACGAGCAGCTCAACATTCTTTTCGCCTAAGCCTTCTATGTCGAGTGCTTGCTTTGATGCGTAGTGCTGAATTTGACGAGCTAAGATGAGCGGATCATCGCGGTTTACGGCGCGCCACACCACCTCGCCCTCGGGCTGCACAAACTGCAAGTGATGTTGCTTAAGCTCGGCTATCATGTCGTATTTTTTCTCTTGTCCTGTGCGTAGCTCGGTAAGTACACGAATAACCTTGGGAATAATGTCGCCGGCTTTATGGATAATGACCGTGTCGCCAATGCGCACGTCGAGTCGTTCAATCTCATCCTGATTATGCAGGCTCGCGTGTTGTACAGTCGAACCAGCTACCAGCACCGGCTCCATGACTGCTACAGGCGTTGCAGCGCCAGTTCTGCCAACCGAAATGATAATATCTTTAACCTTTGTGGTGGCTTCTTCGGCAGGAAACTTATAGGCAATGGCTCCGCGTGGCGCCTTACCTACCACCCCGAGCCGCGCATAAAGTGCTCGGTCATTGACCTTTGCCACCATACCATCGGTGCCGTAGGGTAGATCTGCGCGGGTGTGTTCCCATTGGTCTGCAAATGCCATGAGTTCGTCGACTGAGCTAACAGTCTTGGCATGTTCGTTGACGCGAAAGCCGAGGCTCGCCATGTATTCATACGCCTTTTGATACGATGGGATATCTGCGGAGTTTTCGCGCAGCATGTCATAACCGTGAAAGTACAGTCGCCTGCCAGCAACCAACTTTGCATCTAGCTGCCTCATTGTTCCCGCTGCTGTGTTGCGTGGATTCTTGAATAAAGGTTCACCAGCGGCTTCACGCGCTTTGTTGAGCTCCGCAAAGTCGGCTTTGTACATTAATATCTCGCCGCGAACCTCTGTTCTGCCCGTGAGCAGGTGCTTAGTATCGCTTGTACCGCGCAAAGTAAGTGGAATTGTTTCTAATGTACGCACGTTCTGGGTAATATCTTCGCCCGTAAAGCCGTCGCCACGCGTCAGCGCTCGGTCTAATACGCCGTCCTGATAAATGAGCGAGCAGGCGAAGCCATCCATCTTGAGGTCTACAAAATATTCGAGCTGGCTGGCAGTATGCAGAAATTTTTTAATTCGCACTTCCCATGCATCCACTTCGTCTTTATTAAAGACATCATTTAGGCTGAGCATGCGCGTTTGGTGGCGAACCGCTACAAACTGTGGCAAAGGCGCCCCGGCGACACGCTGCGATGGCGAATCTGAGGTAACAAGCTCAGGATACTGCTCTTCAAGTTGTGTGAGCTCGTGCTTGAGGCTATCGGCAGCGGCCTCGCTCATGGTTGAAGTATTGAGCACGTGGTATTGATAGCGATAGTCGTTGATCAAATCGCGCAGCTTGGCGATCCGTTTTTCCGCCTCGGCCTTAGTCATTGAGCAAATCCCGATACAAACCGTATAGGTACAGGTGCGACCACGGCATCATTAAAATCATCAGTATTGTTACGGCAACAATTGCTGCGTCAGGTACAACATACACGACTGCTAGTAACACAATGAGCGCAATCACCCCTGTGAGCAACATAAAACCTGCAACTTGTCGCAGCACCAAGAATCTGCGTCCTTTGAGCATGCGCTTGGCTTCTTTAAGTGAGCTTAACGGCGTCATGCCAGGCACGGAGGATGCGTAGATGGCTAAAATACTGCCGATCACCCAATAGCCTGTTAGTGTTATTGCGCTAACCAATACGGTAACCACACCTGCCTTTTCGACAAAGTTAATAGCAAGGCCCCGGCTAAACACCACTTGCGCGATATAGCTTCCGATACTTAAAGGGATAGATTGTATAAAAATTAGTCCAACCAGAATCAGCACCGGCACCAATGGATACATGCCCTGATAATACGCTTCACGGATTGTGGTGCGCTTTTTTGCCCAAATATACTTCAGCACCCACATGAGAGCCAGCGAGTTAATGACAAAGATCACCACAAAGTAGAGGCCCGTAGCTTGATCAAAATTAGTCGACTCACTAAAGAGTGTGCCGGCAAGCGCAATACGCGAGGTTATGGTTTCGTTTCCGTCGCCAAATATCTTGGCAACAGTATCGCGCAGTTCATCGAGGTTTAGCTTGGTAATTGCACGGACAAAAATGAAGTAAAGACCGGCGTAAATCCCTGTCAGACGAAGCATCAGTCCACGATGGTGCTTGATTATGCGCAGTGAGCGGCGCAGGTTGCCACTGAGCGGCGGCACTAGATAATTTTTTTGCGGCTTTTTAGCACGAGAGTTTTTTGTAGCCCGCAAGCGAGCGGACAGTTGCTTATGAGCGGTAATGGTAGGTGTTTTCATGATCTTTCGTGGTTTGTCTTGGAGTTGGTTGGTTTGGTGCTTAGCGTACGCCCGTTTTGGGTAATTTTATCTGCCATTCCCCAAAACGCCATCCTCCATATCGCGGAGACGGGCAATTCTATCGTCGATCGGTGGGTGTGTGCTAAACAACGCAGCGACTGAAGATTTTTTAATTGGGTTGGCGAAAAAGAAATGCGCGGTAGCGGAATTCTGACTACGAGTTTGCGCGCCGTAGGTTTTAATTTTCTCGAGAGCAGACGCGAGACCTTCGGGGTAGTGCGTGGTTGCCGCGCCGGTAGCATCTGCAAGATATTCACGCTGACGCGAGATGGCAAAACGAATCATGGTTGCGATCAACGGCGCAAGAATTGCTACGAGCAGACCTATCAAAATGGCTGCGCCACCACCTGAGTCGCGATCACGGTTGCCGCCAAAGAACATCATGCGCATACCGATGTCGGACAGAATGCTAATAACCGACACTAGAGCAAATGCCATCATCGCCACACGGATGTCATAGTTTTTGACATGACCCAGTTCGTGCGCCATAACGCCTTCAAGCTCCGTGTCGTCAACATGATCCAGTAATCCTGTGGTAGCTGCAACCACCGCGTTCTGCGGGTTTCGTCCAGTTGCAAATGCATTCAGTGCTGGGTCATCAATGATATACACCTTTGGCATTGGCATACCATTGGTAATTGCCAGGTTCTCAACCACTCGATAC
>CAZHXE010000068.1:0-6870 GCA_964536005.1 uncultured Candidatus Saccharibacteria bacterium | reverse complement strand
CCAACAAGTTGCATAAGCATGACTCCTGCCATAACTACACTCATAAGGCTGCCATAACGCAACTTCTTTGAAGACAGTGACGCAAGCACCACGCCAACTCCAGCATAAAACAACATACTAAACTGCGAGAAATAACGGAAATAAAACAGCGAAGTTGCTTTTGGTAGCGATGACAGCCCGTATAGCACGAGCGCAACCATAACGAGTGGCATAATCAGAAGTAACAATGCGCGCATGTCTACTAGTTTTCGACGCCAAACAATTGCTACTGCCACGCCGAGCAACCAGAGCATAACAAATGCAAGTGCTCCAAGCGCATGATTGTCGTACTTATAGAGATCGTTAAACCAATAGAACCAACCGAAGGTGTCGGCGAACGAACGAGGGCTGACGGGTGGAATCCAAAAACCACCATTTACGGTATTGAATTGCTTTAGCAAGGTTGGCAGCCATGGGAGGTACAATATGCCAGCGCCGATCATGGATAGCAACCAGCCCGAGTCAATACCCTTAACTCTTCCAATCAATGAGCGCTCTTTCCTATGTAGCGTAAGCATATAGAGGCCGTGGATTAGAACGATCAAAGCACCAAAATAGTGAGTGTACATAATGGCCGAGACCAGCAGCGCATAGACAACCCACCAGCGATTCTGCCGCTGCTTTTTAGCCATTTGCGTTTGCCGAACCAGCACCAACGTTGACCCGATAATTAAAGCTGAGTTAAGTCCATACATACGGGCTTCCTGCCCATATCGCACCACAAACGGGCCGAGCGCGGCAAACCACAAGCCGATCAGTGCGCTGCGATGATTTACGAGGCGTAGCAACAGCCTATACAGGAGCGTCAAGCTGATAACCATAAAAATAAGGCTGAATGACCGAAGTGCGAAGTCTGAGGTGCCAAAGATCAACGAATACCCCTTTAGTAACAGGTAATACAATGGTGGGTGCACATCAAGACTCGTCAGATTAATGATCTGTGAGGGACCAAACTTGAGCAAAGCTGCCGTGAAGCTCTCGTCAAACCAAAAGCTATAGCGGTTAATTGTTGCTAGCTGTAGCGCCGCCGATGCACCAATTGCTGCAAGCGCAATCCGGTGACGTAGTAAATTTGAAAGTGGTTTGATCATTTATATTTTCCTTCCCATGAACGCAGCCGGATCTGCCACATTTCACGAAATGTCTTAAAAACAACTTTTAAGGCTGAATCTCCCGACAAGCCAGACTCAAGTTTGGGGTCACGCCAGTCCAAAACGGGCACGGTTGCAACCTTGATCTTATGTTCTCGGCAAATTTTGAGCACTTCCATATCAAAACCCCACTGCAAAATGGTCAGCCTGCTAAACACAATTTCGGCAGCCTCACGCGTAAAACCCTTAAAGCCACATTGGCTGTCTTTGATGCCAGGCAACAGCACGAGCTGAATGATGATATTCGAAACATTCGAGATGTAGTATCTAAAGCCCTGGTGGATATTCGAGAGCTTACGCACGCCGATTGCAACCTTATACTCGCCTTCCAGCATTTTAAGCATCTCGGGCACATGATGCAGCGGCGTGGCCAGATCGGCGTCGGTAAATATAATTACGTCACCACTAGAAGCCTGCACACCTGCCCGCACGTCTCTGCCCTTGCCAACGCGCACGCCAGGCTGCACATGCTTGGCATGCTTAAAACGTTTGAGCTGTTCGGCTACGATCTGCTGCGTATGGTCTGGACTGTCGGCCGTTACGACCACAACCTCTGCATCGTCACTCAAGCCCTGCGCTTCAAAAAAGTCATAAATCGCATCAAGCGAGTCTTTAATAACCACCTCTTCGCGGTAGGCTGGTACCACCAATGAGAGGCGCATAATTAAATCTGCTCCCCACTGCTTTTGAACACGTATTTTTTGTAGGTGAAGTAGTTCCAGGTCATTGAGGCGATTGTGGCGATCAGTTTGGCGGTATTGGTCAGCGCAAAATCGCGGCTAAAAATGCCGTCGAGCCTGATGACTTTAAGGATTGAAACAAGCATATCGCCTGGCCAGTCACTTGCCTCCACGAGCACAAGAATAATGCCATTTTGGATAATGTAGAGTCCAAAAATAGTGAACAGGAAAAATAGAACAATTTCACGTGTATGACTCTTGGTGTCAGAGCCAAATACTACCCGCTTGTTAGCAAAGAAACTGAGCAACATAGCAGTGGTGGTAGAGATAATATTTGCCGGGATGTGCGGCATACCAAACACGATGCGCAAAATGTTGAGAATAATAAAATCGACAGCCGTATTAATGGCGCCAACAATGCCGAATGCCAAGACTTGGCGTTTGATTCTAAGCATGGCTTAAATATAGCAAGATTACCCTGTTCTGAACAGCGTGCAATAGCGGCCTGCTAGGACGTACCGCTGGCAGCAAAGATCGCTTGGGCCGCCTCCCACATCTCGGGCTTACGCTGGTCGTGCCAAAGCCAATACCACCACTCCAGCCCCCACAGGTCGATTGTTGGCATGCCGGCACGCAGCGCAAATGCCACATGCTCGTTAAACCGTTCAGCGTTCATAAGGTCAAGCTGTTGCTCGAGTGGCAGCTGATCGGTGCCCTTCTCGCCCCAGGGTTCGGCTTGTAGCTCATGACATATTACCTGCACACCGCCCAGGCTTTTGAGCGCTGTTGCGCGGGCACGATACCACGTCGCCGGAAAGACTGAGTTGGTTTGCTTGGTGCCGTTATGTTGGTAACGGTAGATCGAGAAGCCGATTATGTCGGGACGGGGACTTCTGAGCGGCAAACTCCAGTTATTGGAGGCGCTCATGAGGATCGGGCGGCCACCAGCGTACTGGCGCACCAGCTCGAACTCGTGTATCAGCCGCGGTCGTGAGTAGTTGGCGCACAGCCCGATCCCTTTGTTATAAAACTCGTTTTCGAGCTGGAAGCTCGTGATTGATGGGTGGCTCGCGCATGCCTCTAGGGACGCCTTAACAAACCGCAGCGCCGCTTGCTCGAACTCGTCTTCGCTCAGCTGTTTCACCCACTCCGGCAAGTGGCATTCGGGCCAACGCGGCTGGCGTACGCCTATACAGAGGCTAACTTCAGCATCCGGGTAGCGAGCCACAATCTCTAGTTGGCTCTTTATGCTCGAGAAATCATACACATCACGTTCTTGCTCGATCTCGTCCCAATAGGTCATGAGCCTGAAGCGGCGCGCGCCTAAGTTGGATAGCGCTGCTTCTAGCACTTTTTCGGGTTTGAGGTTGTACTGCGCGCACGCTTTGGTAGAGAAACTGGCTCCAAAAGTGGTCATGCAACAAGCATACGGTGTTTTTCGTGTTTGTTCCAACCTGGATGATATGTCTTTAGTGACAAACTTTACACTGATATGCTATGGTTTTGACAAATCTACCATTTTTTAGGAGAGGATCATAATTATGACTGCCGAGACCAGCGGGGAATTTGTACATAGCTTTGGATTGGGCGACGAGCATAGGCGTGGCTTAAGTGCTATTTATGGATTTGCGCGTAAAGACCAGCGCAGCGATGAAGAGCAAATTCCCGATGACCACCACACGCTCCCCTTTTACAACGACGCAAACGACCCAGAATCATCCGCCGCAAAATTATGTGACATCCATGGAGCCGATGGCGAGATACTGCGCGCCGTGTACGTGCGCAAAAGTGCAACCAGCGAGATAAAGCTCATTTTGTTCCGACTAGATGAAGACCAGAATACAATCGACGCTCTTAGCTTTGAGGTACCACATGAGTTTCAGCCAAATTGGCAGGTGCACCTAGCAGGCACCGTAAATGGCGTTGATTATTATCCCAACGATCCTCGAGACCATTTTGGGGAGCTAATGACTAGCGCCAAAGCGTTGATCGAAGATTACAATGAGCACATGACTGTTCACGCTGAGAAAATAGACTCCCAGCTTGTCCGAACTACTCTGTCCGATACTTCAGAAGTATGCCTCGATGCCATTGAGGGCTGGTTGGAATACTACGCCAATCAGAACAGTTTGCGTGCTCCAGGTAACGGAGGTGCTGGCCTATCAGTCAAGAGGCGCGTCGGTGACATGTCACTTGAACTTCATTATTACCAATTTAACGATACGCTCAGCATGGAACTACACTTTTTTACCAGAGACGATGAACATCACGATGGTGAGGTTCTTACCGGAATGGTCTCAGAGAAAAACTCCACCGGCACATGGCAAGGCTTGGGCGACCTCGTGATTGAAGACGAGTGTTATAGGCCTAATGATAACGAACCTGATAAAATCTCAGAAGTTTTTGATAGTATAACTGCAACCGTTATGCGAAATCTTATTCAGGAGTGACGAGCAACCTGCCCACATTACGATGTACTTCGTGCGCCGGGTGATCTGGCCCGTACCCGGCGTCGCTCGGATGCTCGCCCTCACGTGATAGCGCGGCGATTGTAAGCATGCCAAGCGAGGCAACTTCAAGTGATGCGACTTGGTGACGAACGTTACCTACCTCCTTGTCGTCTAGTGAGCCTCCTTTGAGCGCCATCGCAGAGGGCAGCTTAAGCATCCTAGCAAGCGCAGCGTCATAAAATACAGTACTACCCCGTCCATTCGCAATGCGCAAAGCCTGCAAGACGCCATCGTGCCAATATCGGTGCAGCCGTTCAGCTTGGACGTCTGCGCCTTCACGCATACCATACTGCACGTGGCTGCTACGCAGCGCGTTTGCCCATTCCTCATTCCGCATGAGCTCCTCCATCAAGGCTGCCGCTTCCTCTGCGCTTGTTTCGCCGTAATAAAACCCGTCGTTCTTAACAAGTTGAAGGCGAGTAGCAGCCAGGCCAAGTGATGAGTGCACAAGCTCATCGTTGACTGCTTCTGGCCCCGCCAAACGTGTAACTAATAATTTTGCAGCAACGTTATCGCTTTCACAGAGAGCCAGAATAGCGGCCCTATGCAGCGAGATTTCGTAACCCTCCGGAAAGAACTGCAAGACACCTGTTCCGCCTAAACGCTTTTTCCTGTTCGGAAGTGGCACGACCTCGGTAGTGTCGATTCCGCTCATATTAAGCGCGTGCACAATCGCAAGTTTATTGAGGCTGGCAGCCGGGACGGGCTCTTGTTCGTTACGTGCGTAAACACGCTCGCCTTCGTGTTGGACGTCCACAAACCAGGCTCGGCCGTTGTGGGCGGTGTCGGCGGATGCAATTCGGTCAATTTGCGCGCCTATCTGTTCAAACGGGGTTTGTTCGGCCATAATAACGATATTATAACATGATTTCCCGATTCATGAGATCTGACCCTCGGAGTTTGACCCTCGGAGTTCAGGCATAAAAAAACTTAATGAAGTCTACTGTCGCAGATTGGCAGCGAGTTGTTTTGCCGCTTCAGGCGAATACGCAAAATCGGTGTGAATAACAGCATGATTATGCCTTACCCATGCAATCCATTCATCGCCTTCGAGCGGCTTAAGTGAGTGCTCACGTAGGAAGTTCTCGATCCTGGCAAGCGCTGCTTCCTCCGCCTCGCCTTCACCTAGTTTGGTCTCTACTTCCATCATACAATCGAGCTTGGTCGCACCATCAACACTCAAAATATCCCTAAGCGACAGACTAAACTCGCCAACTGTTCCCGCGTATACGTGTCGTCTGCCAATGCTTACGTTCGGATGACCAAGCAACGCCAAGAAGTGCAGGACCTCTTCTAACGGCTGCGACACATCTAGGACTAATTCTGCCTCACGGCGAATTTCTTGATCCAGCGTGCCATCTTTTACAGCGATAGCCATGACACCATCGTCAATACGAACCCGAACAGTCTGAGTGCGATCCAGGCTGGCGTTTTCGATCATAATCCGATCAAATTCTTTAAAGTCGGAGCCAGTTCTTATAAGCTCTATCATCACTAAGCGCTGGTCGGGATTTGGCAGCGTGCGTTTTTCGATTTCGGTACTCATAGCACATGATTATGCCCAGATTTATATAACCTGTCTAGCGCGCCAATTTTTTGAAGCTCGCTTTGCAAATTTTTTGATGAACCTATACGCTAAACGTAATCGGGGCGTAGCCCGCCGTCAAACAAGGCCCTAGGAGCTTGACATGCAACTGCAACTGACGCTTCCGCAGCTCGTCACTGCTGCCGTTCTGCTGGTGGGTGTGGTCTGCACGGTGTTGTGGGCCCGCCTTTACGCAAGGATTATCACTTTGTCTGGAGCAGACGCTTCTGCCTCACGCTCGTACTGCTTCGCCGGCATCTGCGCCAACGGCACGATGTGCATCCTGTACATCATGTCACTCGGGCTGACCGCTACCTATGCACAATTCGTAATGTACGCCCTAGCCGGCTTCATCCTGCTGGCTCAACAATGTATGCGCGAAGAAGCCCAGAGCCTCGTGCCTGCCCGTGTAAAGAAGCCCACCGCAATGCTCGGTTTCTGGGTGAAGATCAGGCTCGCCTTCACCGGGCGTCGCCTGGCCGTGAGCTGAGCAGCACCGCTAAGCGTTATTTAGCCACCTTGGACGCACCGCTAGCAGGCTTGCCGCACCAGGCAGCCTGCTAGCGATCCGTCACTCGCCCCGATTATTTACATTAAATTTGTTATGCTTGCCGTGCTGGCAAAAAAGTGAGAAGTTATTCTTTATGGCGACAACACCAGGAGTTTACAAACACAATCCATCCTTCGTGCCCCAAGCGCCCTTTCTGAGCGACGGAGCTCTGCAGGAAGTGCTGAGCGCACGCCCAATACTGTGCGTTGATATTTTACTTGTGGATTACAGTCGTAAAGTTTTGCTTCTGCCAAAGCGAATTCGTAGGCCTGCCGAAGGTCTATGGTTCATCGGTGGGATGATCAAGCGGAACACTCCGCCCCTGCAAGCTGCAGCGGCCGTAATAATGCGCGAA
>CAZHXE010000067.1:0-6908 GCA_964536005.1 uncultured Candidatus Saccharibacteria bacterium | reverse complement strand
CGGACTTGGAAACCCAGACCTAGTAGTTCCCGGACTTAAGCACGCTGTTAAAACCGGTACGACCGACCGATCTGTTGACGGACTTGTCATGGGATATAGCGCCTACATGTCTGTTGGTGTCTGGGTCGGTAACGAAGATAACACGCCAATGGACTCACTCACTTCGCAGCAAACCGGGCCAATCTTCACTCGTTTCCTACGTGAAGCGCATGAGTTTAAAAAATACGACATGAATAAAGAAATTCAAGCCAGACCTAAAGGTATCAAAGAAGTCGTATTAGATTCTGATACAGGCTACGTTGCGACCGATAAGACCAAGAATAAGCGCATAGGCTTGTTCCCATCGTGGTTTGTGCCAGAAACGTCTGATACGCAGAATAAGTACACTATCGACAAAGTATCTGGACTAAAAGCAACAGACTGTACACCAGAGCGTGCGAAGGAAGAGCGCACAGGTGGTGGCTTATGGCCTGAGGTTCCACCAGACGATTATCGCTTTAGTTCATGGTCTAAAGTTGCCGGTTATGGTGGAGGCGGAAGCGGCCCAACAAAGGATGACAATGTTCACAAATGTACTGACGAGCTTCCAGACGTATCGCTCAGCGTTAATAAACTTTCAGATGGTGTATATGAATTCGAAGCAGACACCAGCCGCGGGACTCACAACCTAGGCACTCTGAACTTCATTGTCAACGGACAAACGGTTTCATCGATCAATCTGGGCAAAAATGGCGGCACAGAAACCTACGTGCATGTCTTTAGCGGTGATGGCGAATACACTATTACTGCCGAAGTAATAGACAAGGCGCTCTACGACAACAGCGCTAAGCGCAGCATTAATGTTAATGGGGTTGGGTCGCAAAGCTTTGAAATCACCTCGCATAGCAATGGTCAAAACAATGTCTCGACCAACTCTAATTTCTCCTGGGATTCTTACTCTGTAGCCGATTCTTACAACTTCTGCTTAAAGAAGTCATCGCAAGCAACCTTCGACTGCTTCGATAACGGACTTTCGACTTCGTACATGCCCGGCCTTGATGGATCAAGTACTTACGACATCAAAATTCAAGCCGAGTACGACTCGTCCGTCATTCGACAGACATCCGTAATCCGAATACGCACAAATTAATAAGACAGGTACTTTTCGCAAGTATTTCTACCTGCTACGCTTGCGAGAAGTACCCAGCTATAGGGTGTCTTTAGGCTTAAGCCAGTAACGTTAGTCGATTCTTAGGTTTTGCTTAATGCGGTATTAAGTGCATCGCGAATATTTGCAGCGCTATGGACAAACTTTTCGGCATTCTTAGGGCCAATAGCGTACGCAAAACCCAGTTTTCTTGCTTCTGCGATGCGTTTATCTATATGCGATACGTGTCGGATCTCGCCACTCAGGCCAACTTCTCCAAACACGACAGCATCGTCTTTAAGCGCCATCCCCTTGGCAGCGGAAGCAATTGACATGCAAATTGCCAAGTCGGCTGCAGGATCTGTGAGCTTAATGCCACCAACAATATTGATATAAATATCTTTATCGGCCAGGTTCAGCTTTGTGCGCCTCGTGAGCATTGCAATAAGCAAGTTGAGTCGATTTAAGTCAATGCCAGAAGCTGCGCGCTTTGGATACCCAAAACTAGTAGTGGTCACCAGTGCCTGCACTTCCACTAAAAGTGGCCTCGTGCCTTCAATGGTTGCCAGCACGACCGAGCCGTCGCTCACCTGGCGCTCGCTCAGTAGTGCTTGAGAGGGATTTTCGGCAATTCGTAATCCCTCATCAAACATCTCCATAAGCGCTACTTCGTTAGTAGAGCCGTAGCGGTTTTTAACAGCACGAAACATCTTGAAGCCTCCATAACGATCGCCTTCAAAATTGATCACGACATCCACTAAGTGTTCTAGGATTTTTGGCCCAGCTATACTGCCTTCTTTGGTAACGTGCCCAACCAAAATCACCGACACATTGGCATGCTTTGCCGCACGAATGATGATATTCGAGGCATTCGTAATTTGAGATACGGACCCTGGTGCGGACGTGACTTCAGGCAGCGAAATGGTCTGAATTGAATCGACCACGACAACCTTATACTGCCCCGAGCGTATTGACGCGGCAATGTCGTGAGCGTTTTCGCCGGACGCAACTGCCAGTTTCGAACTATGTGCTGCAAGGCGATCGGCCCGTAGCTTGATCTGCGAGAGCGATTCTTCGCCACTGACGTACAAAATTGGGTAATCTTGCTCGGCAAGCATGTTTGCAAGCTGGAGCAAGATAGTTGATTTTCCCATGCCAGGCTGCCCAGCCAATAAATACACGCCTCCCGGCACTATTCCCCCGCCAAGTACATCGTCAATTTCAGACAGTCCAGTCATAAGTCGGTCGAATGATTTGTTTTCGTCTACAGATGTTATAACCTGTGCCTGAAGTGCCTTACCGGACGCGCTTGCGGTTGATTCGGATGCTTGCTCAACTAGAGTGTTCCACTCACCGCAATCTTCACACTTTCCAGACCATTTGGAATGCGACGCGCCGCAGTTTTGGCACACAAAAATGTGTTTCGTCTTCGCCATGAACACTCTCCTTTAGCTAGTTATTTAATTGTATGGGATAACCCTATTCTTTAATAGGGACGAGGTCACTATCTAAGCTTTTTATAAGGTCATTTTGTTCAAAAACATTTTCGTTTCGTTCTAGCACAATATCGTTATAGTTCTTGATGTCTTGGCGGATCTTCATGATAAGATCGTTGTGTTGCTCTACTAACGCGTTAAAGCCTGGCACCATAGCGTTATATTCGTCAATTTGATTACTAGCCTCAAGTCGACGCATAGTTGCACGTTGGTCGTCAATTTGCTCTCCTAGGCTGGTCACCGTGGCTTCATCTTGCTCGATAGTGGTCTTTATTTTTTTCAGTTGCAAATCATAAGCATCAATCTTTGCTTTGAGCTGCTCAAAAACTTGCTCGTATTGCTTTGATCGTTTAAGGACGATACTACGATCCGAAAAATATTGCTTGTAGTACTCTTCTAACTCGGGTATGAGGTCGCCGTACTCCGAACCATAGAGCGAATGCATTTCGTTATAAATATCAGTATTGGGGTCATTTTTATATGACGCTATTTCTTCCTCTATGCGCGCGCTAGTCGACTCAGATGATTGTTTATCTAGCAATGTCTTTAGCTCACGAATCTTCTCGTCACTTAAGCGAGCATAGGCTGCATGCAACATCTCGTGAGCTGCGGTAACGGGCTCAACAGGCTCTAGTCTGTCTTCTTGTACATCGAGGATATAAATGTTGGCGCCATCGTAACAGCCAAGCACGAGTCCAAGTTCACCAAATACACAGCGCTCATCAAACTGAGCTTCCATCATAACTTGGGGGTCAGAAACATAAAACAACCGCCTGCCATAATCCGACATTCCCGAATTGGTCGCGAGTGATTCTACTATGTCGCTTGGCGAATAGAAAGCAAGCTTTATCTGATCAGTAATCAGATACATATTCAGCCAAAGAGCCAGCCCTCCCCCAACAAGTACTAAAAGTATAAGCCACTGGATAAGGCTTTTTTTCTGCATGTGACCAGTATATACCATTGTGCCGCTCAATTGTGAACGAATAGCTTGTGCTTATTTTATTTTACAGACGCAGTTTGTTTTGTAGCTTCTGCCTCGGACACAACCTTAAAATCAAGCGCGCCCTTCAAGCAATTCACTGACAAAATTTGGCCAGCATGAATCTGACCAGACAAGATATACTCAGCAATATGGTCTTCTACCTCATCTTGTATGACACGTCGCAGAGGGCGGACGCCATTCAGCTCATCATAACCCAGCTCAATCAACTTGGCTTTTGCAGTAGAGGAAACTTTAAGGCCATAACCCTTGAGACTAAGGCGCTCGCTCAGTTCGTCAAGTTGCAAGTCCAAAATTCTGCGCACGTCCTTCTTAGTCAAAGCCCTGTACACAATTATCTTATCTATGCGATTAATGAGTTCTGGCAACATTAGTTTGCGCAGTTCACGCATGACTTGCGCGCTGTTTTCTTTATGCAATGCTTCCAGGTCAGTTTGATCGTTCAGCGATTGAGCCTTAAATCCAAGCGAGGCTTCTTTTTGTAGCTTCTCAGCACCTAAATTAGACGTCATTATGATGATCGTGTTCGTGAAATCAATTCGTCTTCCCTTGGCATCGGAAAGATAGCCGTCTTCAAGAATCTGCAATAAAATATTGAATACTTCTGGGTGAGCTTTCTCGATTTCATCAAACAACACCAACGAATATGGCTGTCGTCTGATTTTATCAGTTAGCTGTCCCCCCTCGTCGTAACCTACATATCCCGCAGGCGCGCCTACTAGACGCGAAACGCTATGTTTCTCGGCAAATTCGGACATATCTATCTTAACCAACGCGTCTTCGCTGGTGAAAAATTCACGCGCCAGCACTCTGGCAGTTTCAGTCTTGCCGACACCAGTGGGGCCCAAGAAAACAAACGATCCGATTGGTCGCTTGCCGTCCGAAACGCCAGATCGATTCCGGCGAATAGCACGGGCAATGGCCGCTACGGCCTCGTGTTGCCCAATCACATGCTTACCAAGGTGTTTCTCAAGCTTTAACAGATACGCGGCTTCAGATTTGCGCACTTTGCTTAATGTCACGCCAGTCATTGTTGCAACGACGCGCGCTAAGTCATCGCCACTGAGCTTGAGCTTGGATTTTGCCTGCGCCTGTGCGCGCATCTCCTCAAGCTTATTCTGTATCTGAGACATACGCGTCTTGTAATGTGCAGCGCGCTCGTAATCCTCGTTATCAACCGAGTCTTGCATCCGCTGAGTCACAAGTTTAAGCTCGCGCTGTAGCTTGCGTAGCTCAATGGGCGTCTTGCCACGCTCAATCTTTACCTGTGCCGATGCTTCGTCGAGCAAATCAATGGCTTTATCGGGCATGAATCGATCGTTGATGTAGCGTTTTGACAGCCTAACAGCATCAACTACTTGTTCGTCAGCGATCTCGATCCCATGAAATTGCTCGTAGTGGGTTTTTAGCCCGCGTAATATAGCAATAGTCTCACTTACACTTGATTCAGGAACAATCACAGGCTGAAAACGACGCTCTAATGCTGCGTCTTTCTCGATATGCTTTGTATATTCGTCGGTAGTTGTGGCACCAATGACCTGGATTTTGCTTCGCGCAAGTGCCGGCTTAAGAATATTGCCAGCATCGATTGCGCCCTCCGCAGCACCTGCGCCCACCAAGAGGTGAAGCTCATCGATAAAGACGATAATATCGCGGTCTTCCACCAGCTCTTCCATAATGCGCTTAAGCCGCTCTTCGAACTCGCCACGATACTTCGTACCAGCAATCATACCTGCTAGGTCGAGCATCACAATTCGTTTTTCGAGCAGTGAGTCTGGCACCTCTTGACTGACAATGCGTTGCGCCAGGCCTTCGACGATTGCTGTCTTACCTACTCCTGGCTCGCCAATGAGTACAGGGTTGTTTTTAGTGCGACGGTTTAGAATGGTCACCATTCGAGTAATTTGATCGCTCCGCCCTACAAGCGGATCAAGCTCGCCGCTTCTGGCCTTGGCAGTCAAATCGGTACCAAAAAAATCAAGTGCACTTGGCTTCTTGGACCGTTGTTTGGTTTGCGCGCGTTGATCGGAACTCCCGTCATAATTAAACTGCTGGCGGTTAAGATACTCCTCAAGCTCACTGATAACATCGTCAACTTCGATACTCATGTCACGCAGGAGTATGGTGGCGCGCGCATTCTTTTGCGTCAAAATACTATAGAGGATATGTTCTGTTCCGCAATAATCCTGATTAAACTCTTTAGCAATATTCCATGACATGCGCAGAGTCAGCTTTGCCGTCTCGCTGAGCCCCTTGGAGTCGCCGAGGCTTATGACGCTTGGCTTAGGCGTTAAGTTGAGCGACAGCTTTGCCTTCTCGAGAGTTACACCGGCATTTTCGAGCATTTTTGAGGCTACCGAACCCTCTTGCGCCAGTACTCCAAGCAAAATATGCTCCGTGCCGATATATTGCGAACCAAAACCACGCGCAATCGCATCGGCATGCCGCAAGCTTGACCGTGCGTTGTCGGTTAAGTAGTTTATGAATTCGCTAAAATCGTGACCTGCCATATACCCATTCTGTCGCAAAACTTTGACTTTAATATAACGTTATTCCAGTATAGCGAATTAGCACTCAAATATCAAGAGTGCTAATTCGCCATTGTGTCACCCTTCTTTTGGATTACTTTTGCTCTTGAATGTCTTCGCCGTGTTCATCAATTGCGCTCAACAAAGACTCTTCTAGCTCGCTCTTGCGCTTTGGACGAGTGTCAACGGTGGCAGGTGCTACATCGGCGCTACCTTCTTGGGCAGCAGGGGCACGACTTGCCTCGATGTCAATCTCGTAGCCGCTCAGCTTAGACGCAAGGCGCACATTTTGGCCATTTTTACCGATTGCAACCGACAGTTGATCATCTGCCACACGCACAGTTGCCTTTTGCGTGTTTTGATCAATCGTAACAGTGTCTACCATAGTTGGCGACAAGGCGTTAGTTATGAACTGAATTGGGTCATCGCTAAATGTAATGATATCGATTTTTTCGGTATCACCGATCTCGCCCATAACTGCCTGTACGCGAGTACCGTGACCACCAACAAATGTGCCGACTGGATCAACCCCTGGTACCGATGACGAAACGGCGATTTTGGTACGCACGCCAGCTTCACGGGCGATAGCTTTAATTTCTACCGAGCCATTTTCCATCTCAGGCACTTCGTTCCTAAACAAGTAGACAACGAATTCAGGTACAGCGCGCGACAGAATGAGTTGCGGGCCACGCGTGCCGGATTCGACATCCTTTAGGTAAACTTTAATTCTGTTGCCTGCGGAAAAGTATTCACGT
>CAZHXE010000066.1:0-6988 GCA_964536005.1 uncultured Candidatus Saccharibacteria bacterium | reverse complement strand
TTTATCACTGCCAGGGTTCCGCTTGAAGGGCCGCCACCAGTGTTGATGGTTACTGTGCCGGACGCATCGGTACCACTGATCGAAACAGTACCGCCTGCGCCAACTGCTCCGCCGCGCGAGACTCCTGGGGTTGGGCCGCCTGTATCAAGATGGCGCTGGATTTGTAAATCACCGGAAAATGCGATTGTATCAGCAGTGACAGATGAAGCAGAGATTGACCCTGCAACTGCTAGATTGCCGTTGATATTTGCGCCATTCGTGACGGTAAGCGCTCCCTGAATGCTAGCATCGCCAAGGATGGAAAGGTTGTTGCTCACTTCGACATCTTCAAAAGAACTAGTGCCCGCTACGGTGATGCCTGGTAGCGTTAACGGGCCACCGACGTTGATTGATCCAGCGACGTCCAGGTTGTCTTTAACCAGAACCTTTCCGTTAAAGATTGCGTTTGCTTCTACGGTTAGCGTTTGATTGGTATCGCCAACATTAGCCTCATTCTGTGCAAGTTCTTTAAATGCATCTTCGGAAAGTTCCTGACTTGTAATAGACGGACCATTATTCTTTTTGCTGTTTAGAGCCACATACGTAATAACGAGTGCGATAAATACAATGACTAAGAAGGCTATAAGGTAAATATTGAAATTACTCGTGAAACCTTTTACTCGATCAGCAAAACTGCGCTTGATCTCGTTAGCGGAAATATCTGTTTCGGGAGCTTTATAATCTGTATTTAATGCATCAGGATTATCAGCCAAGTTGTCTTCTTGGTCAGGGGCATCTTGATCATTATTTTTATCAGGTTTTGTGTCGTCCATACGAATTTTTGAATACAATCATTAAAAACGTAAACTGCTTTATTGGTGTTAAGCATACCACGGTTAAGCATAAAAAGTATAGCGTTTTACCTGCTAGGGTGATCAGCTTATGGATAACACTCCTCCCTGTTATGGAAAGAATCTTGCATTCGTTCTAAAAAATCTATTGCCCATTGCATATCGGCGTGCTACGCTCTAGTAGCATAGTTAAAAATCAAAATTAAAACAAAATTTCTAACTGTGCTCTTAACATTTGGAGTGTCGCGTCTTCGTAGTTGCAAACAAGTGATTGCATCACTCCAACGTAGTACGAGCAGCGTCAGGTTACTGAAGCTGCAATGTCCACCACAACGACCTCACACGGTCGCATAGCGGAGGGGCTACTCACTTAGTAGCCCCGATCCTATGCATTTCAAACGTTATTAAAAAGTGTTATTCATAGTGACTTTTCTGTAGAATAGCATTAGGCATAAGCTTATTATGATGAAGTGGACAAAAAGATTCATGATTGTAGTGGTCGCGGCTGTATCTATGCAGTCGGTCACTGCCTTTGCGCAGCAGTCGTCAAGCTCTAACTATGGCATTAATGAGTACTTTATCGGTCCAGGTGGCGATTTAGATATGAGCTCTAATAACTATAGTGCGCGAGCGACGCTCGGTGACCTTGGCGTGGGCAATTTTTCGAGCGCCAATTACCAACTCTATGCAGGCTTCACTACTACCGACGAGCCCTTTATCGAATTTGCCGTCAGTAACACAACCATTGATATGGGTGTATTGGATGCGGCAACAACCGGCACAGGTACTGCCACTTTTAACGTCCGAACCTATTTGGCAGAGGGCTACGTCGTACACGCGGCAGGCACGTTACCGACCAATGAGAGTGGCGATACTATTAGCGGAATGGCTAAAGGGGCGTCAGCTCAAGGCACCGAGCAGTTTGGCTTTAACCTTTGGACGAATAACTCGCCAACTGTGTTTGGGGCTCAGCCACAGCAAATCCCGGATAGCACGTTTTCATTTGGTGCAGTTGACAACGAGTATAATGACGACGGCCAGTTTAAATACTCAACCGCTGATACTGTTGCAAGTTCAAGCAAAAGCAGCGGCGAAACTCTTTATACTGTTTCATACATCATGAATGTCAGCCCAATTACAGAGGCAGGTTTGTACACCGCCAACCAGACATTCGTGGCTACTTCTACGTATTAATCTATAAAGCCATTTGAGGCACGGTATGTTTTTTTGTGCTTGGTATGGTACCTGTGGAAAACCAAAAAGCATTACTATTGTTTTCATATTTCGTTGTGATACTGTATAAGTACACGGATTGCTCGTTAAGAGTAAAAATAAAAACGTTACTGTACCAGTGCAGGCACATTGGTACGAAAATAAAACGAAACGCATTATTCTCGGCATCCTTGTGGGTAAAAAATAAAAACATACATTTTGCATGTGCATCTGCAACAGCTCTTTATTGAGCTCTGTTGTAGATGTTAGAGAGTAACTATATGTAGTTAATTTTCTTAGTGCATGCAAAGTGCAAAAAAAGGAGACGATATGGTTTACACCACAGCTGTCAAGCGACAACGGCTTAAGATCATCTTTGCTGTCGTTGTTCTGGTAGCAGCCATGCTGCTTCCCTCCCTTGGTAAAAATAGCCAAGTTGAAGCAGCTCAAATATTAAATCGCTATATTGATATGGATTCATCTGCATCAAGTGCAGAAACTACATACAACGTTAGCTTCCAATTGCCAAACGGTGTCACGATTGGCTCGTTTCGCGTTGAGTTTTGTAACGTCGATCCACTGCCGGGGCTCGATTGCTCAACGGGTATCATAGAGTCCGACAACGTGCCTGATATGGGCGACGACGCAGGTTCGGCGATTTCGCTTGCCAACTTTGCGCTTGCTGATGCGCCCGGCGACACAACTAACAATGGTGATACTTGCACAGCGGGCTCCTTAGTCCAAAACCACGCAACTAGTGAAGACCTGAACTACGTTGATGTGGCTTGCAACGCAACAGAAGCTACTGTAGTAACGGAGACAGGCCCAGGCACTGCCACTGATGAGGAATATGTCAACTTCGACATTGTGAACATCAACAATCCAAGTAACACAACTTCTGGCAGTAACAATGACACGTTCTACGTGCGCTTATACGTCTTTGCGGGTACATCGCCTACCGCTTACAACCAGGCCTCTCCGCCACTTGGTGTGTATGAAGGTGGCTTGGCAATGAGTACCGCTAACCAGATTACCGTGACCGCTCGAGTTCAGGAACAGCTTACGTTCCGAGTTGGAGCAGACAGCACTGCAACACCATGTGATACATTTACTGATACAACCGTTGACCTTGGTGTACTCAATTCAACAGTGATAAATCTTTCCAGTACACATCCCGCTGGCGGCGACCTAGATAAAGCGTGTACAGAAGTGACGACAAATGCTTCCAATGGTGTGGGAGTATACTACATTGGCGACAACCTTAAAGTTACTGGCGAGGTCTGTGGCACTACCGACACCGAAAACGCCACTCCAAGCACAACCGACAAATGCTTGAACCGTGATCCTGATGGCTCGGATGCAGATAACAACACCTTTAGCGCATCCCCTGACATTACTGCCGGCACCGAACAATGGGGCCTCAGTGTGCTCAGCGATGCACTTGAAAATGCCGCCTCCAATGAGACTACAAACCTGAGTTTAGTAACCAAATACGATGGCAACAACGGTACAACTGCTAACAACAACTGGACGTTTGTACCAAACACAGCCGAACTGTTCTGCAGCTCAACAACAGTTGTAAACGCTGAGGTTTGTCGAATAGACATGGCCGGTACCGCCGCCATTACTACGCCAACTGGTCTCTATACAACCACACTTACATTCATTGCGACCGCGACATTCTAAGCGGAAAGCAACCTAAGTCCTTCTCGTACACGTTGCAGTGTACTTGTGGATAAGTTAGAACACGACGCTTGCGTACTTCGCGGGCGTCGTGCTACTATCTGATCAGCAACTACAAAAACGTAAAAACATATAAAAACAAAAAAAAGGAGGACATAATTATGTCTAACCGAATGGCTGCTTTGTACGGCAGATCCAGTGTGGTTTGGATAGTGGTATTAACACTTATCCTTGCTATGCTGTTGCCTGCATTGACGTTTACTCGTCAAGCCGAGGCAGCACAAATATTAAATCGCTACATTGATATGGACTCATCAGCCTCTAGTGCTGAAACAACCTACAATGTTAGCTTCCAGTTGCCCAACGGCGTCACGATTGGCTCGTTCCGAGTTGAATTCTGTAACGTCGATCCGCTTCCAGGGCTTGACTGTTCGACTGGTATTCTCGAGTCGGACAACGTACCGGATTTTGGTGACGACGCAGGTTCGGCGATTTCGCTTGCCAACTTTGCGCTAGCTGATGCACCCGGTGATACAACTAACAATGGCGACACGTGTACTGCTGGCTCGTTGGTTCAAAACCACGCAACCAGTGAGGACTTGAACTACGTAGACGTTGCCTGTAACGCGACTGAGGCTACAACCGTAACCGAGACTGGCCCAGGCACGGCAACAGACGAAGAGTACGTGAACTTCGATATTGTGAACGTTAATAACCCTAGCAATACTACTTCTGGTTCCAACAACGACACCTTCTATGTCCGTCTATACGTCTTTGCTGGTACATCGCCTACTGCCTATAACCAAGCTACACCACCACTTGGTGTGTACGAAGGTGGTTTGGCAATGAGCACTGCTAACCAAATTACCGTTACCGCACGCGTTCAGGAACAATTGACCTTCCGCGTAGGCGCAGACAGTACTGCTACGCCTTGTGACACCTTTACCGATACGACTGTAGACCTTGGTGTCTTGAACTCGTCAGGCATTAACCTAGCAAGCACACATCCAACTGGCGGCGACCTCGACACGGCATGTGCTGAAGTTACCACTAACGCTTCCAATGGCGTGGGTGTCTACTACATTGGCGACAACCTGAAAGTCACCGGTGAAGTCTGTGGTACAACCGACACAGAAAACGCCACACCAAGCACAACCGACAAGTGTTTGAACCGCGACCCAGATGGCTCTGATGGTGACAACAATACCTTCAGTGGTTCACCGGACATCACTGCCGGTACTGAGCAATGGGGCCTTAGCGTGCTCAGCGATGCGCTTGAAAACGCTGCATCAAATGAGACGACTAACCTAGCTTTAGTTACCAAGTACGATGGTGACAGTGGTACAACTGCTACTAACAACTGGACATTCGTTCCAAATACTGCCGAGCTCTTCTGCAGCTCAACGACAGTTGTAAACGCTGAAGTATGCCGTGTGGACATGGCTGGTACTGCTGCAATCACCACACCTACAGGTGTGTACACAACAACACTTACATTCATAGCAACCGCTACATTCTAAGGAATACATGCGGGTTTGGGCTTAGAATATAAGCTGGAGAAATCTTTAAGACATATGCGCAAGTCAACTGCATATACAGTAATAGAGGTTCTAATGGCGCTACTTATACTAGTAGCGCCATTTGTTGGATCTAGGAAAAGTTACGCGTCCGAGGTGTCAAACCGCACGCTCAGGCTTTCAAGCTCGGTCGCATCTGCAAATACGCGGCATCAAATAAGTTTTCGTTATACTACCTCGGCTTCGATTGGCAGTATTGACATTCAATATTGCACTAATAGTCCAGTTGACATCGATCCGTGTACTGCGCCAACAGGCCTTGACGTATCAAACGCCAATCTGTTATCCGAAAGCGGCGCCACCGGTTTTAGTGTGCACGCTAGCACTAATGCAAACCGAATTGTGCTCACACGTACAGCCGCGGCGGTGTCTGCGCCACAGTCAGCTACGTATCTATTCGACACAATTATCAACCCAAGCGTTCAGGGCACGCACTACGCTCGAATAGGCACCTATGCGTCTACAGACGGCACTGGAGCCAAAATCGACTATGGCGGCCTTGCATTCAGTATTAATTTACCGATTGATGTCGGTGCGTATGTGCCACCAATTTTATTATTTTGTGTTGGAATTAGCATACCGACCAACGACTGTTCGTCGGCTTCTGGCGACAGCATAGATTTTGGCCTGCTCACGAAAGATACGACTTCATATGGATCCACACAGCTATTGGCTGCTACCAACGGCTACAACGGCTATACGATAACCATCAATGGAACAACTATGACGAGTGGTAACAATGTTATTACCGGGTTAACCTCGCAATCCGCTTCGCAAACAAATGCCTCGCAATTTGGCATTAACTTACGCAATAACTCTGCACCTGACGTGGGTGCGGACAAAAGTGGGGTAGGCACAGGAAGTGTTATGGCGACATATAATACTGCAAATCAGTACAAGTTTGTACCAGGAGAAACTATAGCCAGGGCCACTACTTCAACAGATATAAATAAGTACACGGTTAGTTACATCGTAAACATTGAAGATGATCAGCCGCCTGGCGTGTATTCAACAACGCTTACGTATATTGCGTTGGCATCCTTTTAAACTTCTGCTAACATAATTTGTAAGAAATACTAATTTTTGGGAGTGAGGGTATTCATGAAAATTCGGTTCATGTTGTGTCTACTGAGCGTGTTGGTTTTCGCCGGCAGCTTTGCTGGGCATGTTACTGCACAGGACAATACATCAAGCGAGGAAAGAGGTGGTTCGGGTTTTAGGATTTCACCGGCGCGGGACGAGATGTCGATTGACCCAGGCAAAACTATTATTAGGACAATTCTAATTCGCAACGTCACTAGCAAAGAGTCTACCGCTCGCGCCGTTATTGACGATTTTGGACCGGCTGACGATGAAAGCGGTACTCCACAGCTTCTGATAGGCGAAAAAGCAATCGATAACTATCAGTATTCTATCAAGCCATTTGTTGCACAGATCCCAGATCTTACGCTTGGCCCTGGCGAAGAAAAAGAAGTTGAAGCAGTCTTTACCGTTCCAGAATCAACTGCTCCAGGCTCCTACTTTGGTGTGGTAAGGTTCGTTACCTTGAACGAGATTGGTGAATTTACTGGCCAGGCAGGTGTTGGACTTAACGCCAGCGTAGGAACTATCTTTTTGGTAGATGTCCCGGGCGAGACCTATGACTTAGTGTCGTTAGAGCAGAGCGGAGTGACAAAAGATGGTAAG
>CAZHXE010000065.1:0-7031 GCA_964536005.1 uncultured Candidatus Saccharibacteria bacterium | reverse complement strand
GGCGAAAAAGTGGCCACCGTGCGTGCTCGGGAGGAAATCCAAGCTGCTAAAATTCTGGGAATTCACTGCTGGCATCAATTGCACTTTGCCGATGGCAGCGTTGAGCCGAATGACGATTTGCGGCGCGAAATCGTTCGCCATATTCGTGCGCATCAGCCCGATGCTGTGTTTACTATGGACCCCGCGTTCCTCTACTCTACCCGCTGGCGCTACCCTAACCACCGCGACCATCGTGCCGTTGGCCAAGCGGCGTTTGACGCCGTGTACCCTATGGCGCGCGATGTTGGGTCTTTTCCTGAGCTGCTCTACGAGGGGCTCGAACCGCATGCTGTGGCCAACCTGATCATGACCAATTACGAGCGTGAAAACATGTACGTTGATGTAACAGAGCATTTTGATACTAAAGCTGATGCTCTGCGTGCGCATGCATCGCAATTTGGTGATGCGAGTTGGGTTATCCGTCGGTTGCGTGAACATGCGCAAGCGAGTGGCGAGGCAGCTGGCTGTGAGTTAGCTGAGGGCTTTGTTCACCTACCAATATTTGGCGAATAGCAGGCCGACCACAATACCAATTGGGTGGCCGATGGCGGGCACTACTCTGTTGCGCGCTCCTTTGATAGGCATTTCGCGCGTGGTTATAACATTATCGTAGAGCGGTCGCACGGTCGTTATGCGGGCTATTTGATCGTTATTAAGGCTCTGAAGTGTCTGATCGGATACTTTTACTGCTGGAATAAGTTGGGGCGCGCGACGAAGGTACTCTGGGCCAATTGCTTGCCAGTTCCGGAATTTGGCTGAAATAAGGACGAGCTTTTGGATTCGCTTGGGGTGTGCGCCGTATGCAATCATTGCCAGGCTACCACCTGCACTTGAGGCAATCAGCTTAATTTGACTGTCGCCGTACGCCTGTAAAACTACTGTTAAGCGCTCTAGCTTCACCTCAAGCTGCTCATCAGTGTGCCACTGCGCATCAAAAAAGTCGCTTTTGAGCCATTTTTTCACAAATTTCCTCTGTTTTTCGAGGGTTTTTGCGTCGCCCAGACCTGGAATGTACAAAGTTTTGGTGGTTTGCATGCGTCTATTGTGGACGAGACTGCCGGCTTGCGCAAATCATACGTGCTTAACAGATTGACGCAAGCGAGCCACTCCTGTTGTTTTGTCTACAGAGGTATTGAAAATTTTAACTTCTTATGCTATAATAGTAAAAGCTGAGAGGTCGTCTGGGAATACATCCCTACCTCAACGCGAACGTTCAAAACCTGGAGGAAATTGTGGCGAAGCCACCGGTAATTCGCATGCCTGGCAATAAGCGGCTTGTAGCCGATGTGAAGCAAGCGATCGAAAGTGACCAGAGGTACTACCGGGGTAGGCTCAGCCGACTACGCAGTGCTGGGTCTATCACCGATGATCAGTACGCCGATGCGCTCATGTTGCTCAACGACGTCCTCACGCCCTTCGTGATGTTGGCCGAACGTGTCGGGTTCCACATCATCGCTCAGATGGTGGTCATTCCCGAAGACGTCCAGCTATGCCGCGAAGAGCAGCATGTGATGTCGCCTTGGCGAGTGCTGGACGAAGCAAGCGGGATCCTTCCCGTGGCGTATGCCTACACCACGCACATTCGGAAGTGCGTCACCCCCTACCCCGACCCGAAAGGAAGCGGGCAGGTCTACCTGGGCTGTGGTTACTACTCGCTGCGCGGCATGAACCGTGCCGGCATCATCACTGGGCGTCGCTACGACTATCGGAGCGACTACGTGATCGAAGGTGCCAGCGGCGATCGCTCAGTCGGCCCTGCCAATTTCAGGGTCGTCAAAGCGATGTACGAGCTACAGCAGATGATCAGAAGGGCTGAGAGTGGCGAAGAGGCTGGCATTCTGTCGCATCCCGGTGCGATCGATGTCGCAGAGGCGACGCCGCATCTGGTGGTTGTGAGAAACCAGACCGCCTAAGAGCTACCCACAACTTCCACGCGCCAATGACGCCGCGTGGGAGCAATCCCCCACATCAACCCGCCGGGGCAGCAACGACGCTGCCCCGGCGCCCCTACCTTCCTCCAGGTTTCTTTCCAACTTTATAATTTTTTATAACACGGTTATAACTAGATGACCATGAAGGTCACTTACAAGCCATGAATGGCATCAAAGTACGCATCGTCCATTTCGGGCGCATAAGAGCGCATAAACTTCTTATAAAGTGACACTTTGCGCGTTAGACACGCATCATTTTTAGCCCATTGCATGAGATTCGGGTACTTGCTGGTTGTCATGAGATATGAATACAGCTCGGCTTTGTCTTCCTCGATTGCATATGTTGCGTAGGTGCTCACAAAACCAGGGCGCGGGTGGTCGTCGTCGTTATACTCTGGATCGTCATAGGCTAAAATACCGCCGCCTTTGTAGGCAAAGTCGGTACCGTTGCATAGTGTCCATTCTTCATCTGGGTTATCGTAGCGGTTAAACAAGTTGTATTCGATCAAATGCTCAAATTCATGATGAATGACCGCCGCCATGTAGTCGCTGGCGTAGTCGATCGCGTAATATACAATATCTCCATCAATGTCTGGCATGGCGGATCGCACCTGACCCTGTACGCTAATCTGCTTTGCAATTACGACACCTTCTACTTGCGAGGCCTCTATCCATTGCTTCGGGTACTTGGCCCACTCATCAACTAGCTGCACTGCTAAGCTTTGGTAGCTCGAGAGGTCGCTAAAGCCAATCTCAGTTATCTTGGCGTATGCGTTTACGTAATCCGACAAGTTTAGGTCCTTGACGGCAAAAGACATGTCGTACTGTTTGAAAAATGTTTTAAGTGCCTGAGTAGTTTCCTCGGTTGTAGTGGCGGCCTGGATGGTATCGATTGCATCAGTTGAGGTATAGCGTTTTGGCTCAGAAGTGGGAACATTGCTACTTGTTTCTTTCTGGCTGGTTTTTTTGGTGATAAGCGAGTTGTTGTGATAGGCATAATAAAAATAGCCGCCGGCGCCAGCTGTTAAGAAAAATACGGCAGCAACTAGTAGTTCGACGAGGCCAATACTCTTAGCTTTACGCTCAGGCGGCTGATCGTTCAGCGGTGAAAATTGATTCGGTTCTTCCATTCACAGTCATTATAGCAATAGCCGGTTGGATACAGGTATGCCTAAAATGATTGTTAGCACTCTTGACCATAGAGTGCTAATTTACTATACTAAATATGGAGCTTATGCTCACACACGCTTGCCGTAGCCAACTGCTCGGCAGCACAAAATAACATCTTGAAAAGGAGGCAGCTATGAACGGACTTATCCGTTTTGACCCGTTTGAAGAGATGCGGGCATTACAAAAGCAATTTTTTAACGACGATTGGTTTTCTGGACCACTCAAAGGCATCACGATGCCCACTACCGACGTCTACACCGAAGATGACAAAAGCTTAACTGTTGAAGCGCATCTTCCAAACTTTGACGAGAAAGACGTGGATATAAGCATCGACAAAGGTGCGCTCGTAATTCGAGCCGAGAAGCACGAAAAAGAAGAAGACAAGCACAAAAACAAGAAGTATGTCGTGCGTGAGAGCAGCTCGAGCTTTTACCGGCGCATACTCCTGCCAGAGCGGGCAGACGAATCGAAGATCGAAGCCCACATGGAACATGGCGTGTTAAAGGTCACAGTGCCTTTCACTGCACTGCCCGAGCCTAAGAAGATAAGCATTTCTTCAAAAGCCAAAAAGTAGCGTATTTCTGTAAATCGCGCGCACTGCAAAAACCCCGCTTCTAACAACTGCGGGGTTTTTGATTGGCGCTAGGCACTTAAAAGGCTATACTAAACAGATTATGAGCAAAGACCCATTTATACCCAAAATCGAAGGAACCAAGCTTAACGACTTTACACCAATGGAAAGTGTGAGCGAATTACAAATTAGCGATACAGTTGTGGGCGAAGGTGATGAATGTCCAAAATGGGCCACCATTACCGCGCACTACACTGGCGCGCTCTGTAAGAGTGGCGTAATATTTCAGAGCTCGCACGATATGGGCAAGCCTATCACGTTTAGCCTGAATCAGGTGATTGAGGGCTGGCAGGACGGCGTGCCGGGTATGCGCGAAGGTGGCACACGGCGACTTATCATTCCTGCCGCGCAGGCGTATGGCGACAGCTCCCCTGCCGCAAACATACCTCGTAATTCGGATTTAGTGTTTGACATTGAGCTAGTCAAGATCGCCTAAACTCTCTATAAAAATCACTACACTTTTGTCAATTTTTTTCGCCGCTGCAGCATAAGCGGTCTGTTACAATACTAATTACATACATATTTGCGCTAAGAAGGTACGGGCGTCGGTTTTGTTGGTTTGAAACACTTCGCCTACTCGCGCCGTGCATAAAGGGGAACATGTCTTACGTTAAGCAACTTGTGGTGGTGCCGTACTTGCCTGTTACTATTTTGGCAACACTAGCCTGGTTTGGTGGCTCTGGGTATTGGTACATATGTAAAACACAAGAACTCTGCACCACCAAAGCATCGAGTCAAACTCCCTAACCAGACCCTGTGGCGCTTGCTTCAGACAAGGCGGCTGCTTCTCAAACACAAACCGAAACTACCCAGACCACAAAAGGGACGGCAAAACCTGTTAAAACTGAGCCCAAAAAGACGGTACTTGGTGCAGCTCGCGTTAAAACGACCGACGGCTTTGATACTAGCCAGGTTGTTACTATTTTATTTAATGCCGACTCATCCTCGTTTCGCGAAGTCACCTGGGAAAAGCAAGTGCGTGCTATTGCCAAATATTTAGATAAACACCCGAAGCAAAAAGTCGAAGTCGTTGGTTACGCTGCAAAAGTAAAGTCTGGCAGCGATGAAGACCAACTGAGCATACATCGCGCCGCGGCAGTGAAGAATTACCTAGTAGATTGGGGAGCCTCTGCTAAGCAGATAGTTATTCGGGGCGAAGGCTATGATGATCCTATTGACGACAATATTACCGATGCCGGCCGTGCGCGTAACCGCAGGGCAGTACTAAGATTTATAAATGAATAGCGTATGAGGCGAGGATGTATATGAGCATGAAATTTATTACCGGCCAACTTGCAGCGTCAACGACCCAGCCGTTTGATGATGTGAACATCAAAGACAGCGACACAGCGATGATTGAGATTGGTATTATGCTAGTGGGTTCATACCTGTTGGGCCTGTTTACGTACTGGCTGATACACCGTTTTACACATCGACACACCAAGCGTGCACATGTCGGTCTGCCCATGCGCAAGGCGAAGCAACCAAAGGGCGATGACTTAACGACGCTTGAGGGTATTGGGCCGCGAATTAGCGAAATATTGCGAAATGCTGGCGTTGAATCATTCGCCGACCTTGCTAGGATGTCACGTAGCGAAGTAAAAGAAATACTCGACAACGCTGGGCCGCGTTACCAGATGTTTGAGCCAAATGGTTGGATTGAGCAGGCCAAATTGGCGGCCGAGGGTAAGAATGAGGAGCTTGAGGCGCTTAAGAAGCGGCTTGTGGCTGGTCGGTAGCTTGTCTTAAAGTAGTAGCAGTCTATTTACAGGTTCTGAGGTTAGTTAATCGTATACACGCTGGATGCTTTATGGCATAGTTTGTTCTGGACGCTCTTTCAAATAAAGGAAGGTTGCATTGAACACATCGCGCACGTCTTTTCGACTTGGCATGACGAAAACGCTTTCTCTGCTACTGCCTGTGTCGATATTGTTGTTGACGCTAAATCAACGGATTAGTGGGTCTTATGACGTCTCGGATGGGATCGTGATGTTAACGCAGGTTTTGCTGGCTATGTTCCTGGGTGTCATTGGGTTCATGACGGTCTTCAAAGACCACACCATCAAACATAACGCCGTGCTCTGGCTCGTGTTGGGTTTCTATGACCTGGGCATGGCAATAATCTTTACGATTCCGCGTGTGGTGGCGGGTGGTTTGGCATGACGACGACACGTGCTCTGGTCTGCGAAGCTGCAACGCGTCGCTTGGTGACGTTGCTAGTGGGCGTTATTTGCCCAAGTCTACTCTGGTCTATATTGCTTGCGCAGTTTGGCGCAGAGTTTGGCCCAGGGAGCTTGCTTGCTGTGAGCGTTGTGCTTGCGGTTGCCGTTGGCTCTATCTACTCGATCGCGCGTGACGCGCCAGAGGAGCACTGCACGTTCTACTGGACAATACTGTTTATCATCGACTTGTTGGCGACGACGGTTGGATTCGTGTTGATGTAGGTAAATATCGGCATTCGATACAAAGGTAGGAACATGGAACAGGCTACATTCGATGAGGTTGATCCGTCATTGTGGCAGCTCTACACCGCCGAGCTGCGTGAGAACAACCTGATGATACTCAGGGCGCTGCTAGGAGCCGTGGTGCCGATTGGCGTCATAATACTTCTGCTATTTCACCTCATCTTTCAAGGAACATTTGTAACCATTACGGTGTCGTGCTTCATGATACTGCTGATGTTGTTCGCGTTTGTGTTCCTTTGGTCGATGGTTACGTACAGTGTGCTCAAGCGGCCACGGCTCGAGTGGTCAATACTTACACTGGTCGATGCAGCTGGTGTGGTCGCAGCGTGGGCGCTGGTGTTCGCACGCTAGGCATAGGCAGATGCGTGCCGGGTAACGACGACGAAAGAGCTATGCGGGCTCAGGGGGAAGCGAGACTTGTTTGGACACATTCTGAACTAGACTCGCTACCCCTGCCCCAAACAACTTTATAATTTTGGCAGATATTGCCGATAAAACTATATTATGGCATAATTAATCTGAGTTTGCCTCAAGAAATAGCACATTCCCAACCTGTGAGGTTAGATGCAACCTAGTCCGTATGTATTGCTCATGCGCCATGTGCCCGACGGCATTTACGTACCGTTGGGCTTTGTATTGGTAGCGATAGTGATGACCATTATCGACTACAACTACGTGTCTGTCTCGATGATTGTGATAGTGCTCTCGGCTGCGGCGGCATTCCGGCTTGGACTCTACGCCTATCCGCTGCGCTTCAACGGCAATCGTCACCTCATGCTGCCCATCAATCTTCTG
>CAZHXE010000064.1:0-7113 GCA_964536005.1 uncultured Candidatus Saccharibacteria bacterium | reverse complement strand
GCCGATAGTTCATCGCGCACTTCAGGATGTTGCTCGATGTTGACCTCGTTATATGTCTCACCCTTCATATCCAGGTATTTCTTTACCATCACGCATTGCTTGCAAGTCGTGGAAGTATAGATAGTAATATTCTTGCTCATAGTTCTCTACCCTCTTTTTATTGTTTTAATTGGTTTTAAAGCGATAACGCTTATTGTACATATATAGTGCTAATGATTCAACATCAAACGCTATATGAAGCGTTGTAGTTTTGGATTACTTAACGATTTCCTTCACTTCAACAACAAATACCAGGTCAGCGTTTGGCCCAATGACCGGCGCGTTACCGGTCTCTCCATAAGCTTTATCGGATGGGATTGTTAGCACACGAATGCCGCCAACCTTCATGCCTGGTATACCTTCTTGCCAGCCCTCAATCACACGAAGCAATGAAAATCGAGATGGGCCACCTCGATTATACGAACTGTCAAATACGGTACCATCAGTTAGTACGCCGTGGTAGTTAGCAACGATACAGTCTCCCGCCTTTACTTCAGCGCCAGTTCCCGCCTTAAGATCCTTGGTCGCGAGTTTGGTGACATCAGTCTTGGGCAAATCAAACTTGGGCACTGTGAGTGGCTTTGCGTTTTCTGGTGGTGCGAGTTGACCGCAGTTTTCACGCGCGTCATCAATCTGATCCTGCTGATTTTTTTGCTCAGTCTGTTCTGCGAGCTGCCGCTCAATCTCTTTGAGCTGCTCGGAACTTGCTGCTGAATTTTTGTTTCCTGCACCGGCCAAGATTGCAATTGTGCCACCTGCGATGCTGACAAACAAAATTCCAATAATGCCAAAAACGACAATTTGTTGCGTACGTTGCGTCATAAAATCGAGCCTCCTTAAGCCTATGGACTGATTTGTAATTTTAAACCGTGAAGTATACTAAAAGAATGCGACACTAACCGATGAGTGTCTACTAAATCCAAAACGTATACAATCACTTTAGCTGTATCAGTATAACAAACTAACCGAGCGTTTACGCATATTATTCTTCCACCTGACTGTACAAAATTTCATCTGTTAAGAAGACGCGTAACGGATGTCACTATGCCCAAAAAAAATTACAACGCCCTGGTTGATTTACTGAGGTAATTCAGCCGTCTTGGCATTGGGTTGTAGTAGCTGAGTAGATTGCTTCTGCAAAGAGCCGGCAGCTTCCTGTTGTGGCTGGCCTGTAGCACCTTGGATTGGCGTAGTAAGTGGGGTCGGGTCGCCAATTGCTTCTCTTACTTGCAGGCCATTGCCGCCAAGCGGTGTACTGTTGCCTTCAGTAACGGCGCCTTTAACATCCGAGCTAGAAACTGGATTAAACAAACTTACGACACCAATCGTAACCAACGAGATTATTATGAGCTGAAGAAAAATAGTTACTTTGGCAGATATATGCATAGTATGTATTTATACGCTGCTTTTCGATTTAAGTCCACTTGGCACTAAACGATACACAAAACGCTTAAACCGGGCCCGACCCGCTTCCACTATCAAGTAGAAGAATGGGAACGAAACTATTACAAGCACCGTTGAAGAAATCAGTCCAAAGATCATAGTAAATGCCAGTCCTTCCCAGAACGGGTCAGACAGCGCAAGTGGCAACAAAGCCAGAATAGTTGTAATAGACGTTGTAAGCAACGGGCGTAAGCGCTGCGTAGTCGCCTCAATGATAGCCTGCGACAGCGTGCTGCCTGCTCGACGCTCCTGCTCAGCATACTCTGTAAGCAAAATGGTATTGTTTACGGCAATACCGATAAGACCAAAGAAGCCAACCATCGCAAAAAAGCTTAGCGGATTGTCGGTCAGATATAAGCCGGCAAAGACACCAAACAAACTAAATGGCACCGCCATAAATATCAGCAGTGGCTTAATAAACGAAGGCTTATAGACACTGCCGAACAAATGTGCAGCTGTACCAAACATAAGCCCACCAATAAGCGATCCAACGACCTCCTCTGTAATCAGATAGACGATTCCCGCCGAGACAGCAGTAACTAGAATATTGATAGCGAATAGGGACTTAGACAGCAGTTTTGCATTAGACTTGTCGCCAAACTGAATGCCAAGCAACATGTACATAACGAAAATCGAAATGACACCAACGAGGAGCATGGATTTAAATGATTCTTGGTTTTCGGATTCCTGCCCAAAATCAAACCTAATGTCATCGGTAGTTAGGCCGAACTGCTCGAGCCGACTTGAGTTAAAATCATCTTCAACCTTTTGCTGCGCAGCTTGAACCAACGATGTTGTGTCATCGGCATCAAATGATGCACCAACCTGGAAGTAGCGCTTGCCATCTTCACGCACCACTCTATCAAAATTGGATAATTCAACATCTGTAATTTTGGCAGTCGTGCCGTTAATTCGCTTTACATCCGACCCGTTAAGGAACGTGCTCAGCTCATTCGCGTACTCGCGAGCATTGGCTGCGTCATCGGTAAATATTTGTACCTTAAAGGGATACTCTTCTGCGGGAGGACCGGCGTCTAGCTGACCAAACGTCACTTTAGCGCCCTTCACGTCTGCTACTGAAGCTTGTAGTGAGCTTATAATTTCAGGTGACTTAATATCGCGTTCATTAAATGGCTTGAGTGTAATTAGCGCACTTGCGCCGCGGTTATCGCTCATTCTGCCTGACGCTGAGTTGACCGAATATGCTATCGACTCAATCATGCCAGGTTCAACTGCTTTTGCGGTACGCTCGTTAACATCGGCTGCAATATCCTGAGCTTGTTCGATCGTGGTGCCTTCTGGGTACAGAATTGAAAGTGCCAAAAGGTCGCTGTCTTTGGCGGATGGGAAAATATCGAAGGTGACCTTTTGCGCATAATAGCCTGCCCCAGCCAAAGATGCTCCTGCCAGGCCAACCATGACAAGCGCTATCAATGCGCCACGTAACCTACCGAGCTTTGTGCTAGAACGGGTTGCGAGCCGCGGCGGATACGACAATACAGCAGCAAGTCGTGACACAACCGGCCCCAAAATACTAAAGCTAAATTTTTTGTCTGGGCCAAGCATGAAGTAGTACGACATGAGTGGAATAAATGTAAGCGAAAGCACGAGTGAAATGACCAATGAGATGATGACTGTAATTGGCATGATTCGAATAAAGCTGCCAAGCAGACCACTTACAAATGCCAGCGGTACGAAAACAAGCGTGATGCTAAATGAACCTGCAAAGCTCGCAGCACCGGCCTTGCCAACCGCAATCTTGATCACATCAAGCGCATTTTTGGCCTTTTTGCGATTTGCGTCAATCGCCTCAACCACGACCGTCGCATCATCAACAAACAGACCCAGCGACAGAACGAGTGCAAACAGCGTGATTGTATTGAGCGAGTAACCGATCAACCAAAGTACGAGCAGGGTGGAGAGCACCGTAAGAATCATGAAAAGCACCATCACAATAGATGCCCTGATGCTAATAAATAGGAACGTCATCACCGATACAATCAGTAAGCCATCAATCAAGTTGCCTTGTAGCGATTCGATCTGGGTACTCACCGATGGAGCGTCGTCCGCTGCTACAGCCAAGGCAATGTCGGCGTTTTTGCTGTCGGCCTCAAGCTCATCTAGCTTAGCGTTGACACGATCAGAATAATGCAGTGCGTCTACTTCCTCATCAACAACGAGTCCAACCAAGACATTTGGTCGCGCCTCAAGTTTGCCGTCTTCCAGCTCACCATAATTACTGAAGCCAGTTTGTACTAAAGTAGTTTTACCGGTTGCAGGGTTTACGCCACTTTGCAGCACTGGCAAGACCTCGGTCTCGATAGTTCCTTCGACCCCTTTTAGATCACCCGCTACCTCACCGGCTCGCGCTTGCAGCTCGGCAAGAGTCATACTGTCATCTTTGCCATACATCGCAATCAGTACCGTATAACGATTCAGGTACTTAGAAACGTTTATTGGTGGAATGGATATTTGCGCGCTTTCTGGCAAATTGGCGTCTTCTGCTGCTTTTTCTAATATTGCCACGGCGTCTTCCGAGCTCGTGGCTTCGGTAAATTCCACAAAAACGCTAAATATATTTGCGTCCGTAGAAGTCTGGACGGAAGTGACTGTGTCAATAGTATCTAATTGAGCCTGGATAGGCTTTAATACGTCGGTATCAACTTTTTCAGCATCATTAACAAAATAGGTACCCGATGCAATCGCAATAGGTACCTGAATTGCTGGAAAGCCTTCTCGTTTTAGAAATGTGGTATAGGAAAGTGAACCAAGTATGGCGAGCACAAGGAATAAGGCAATGAACGTGATGCGGTGCGACGAGACAAATATACTTAGTTTTTGAAATAGGTTTGTTCGCTGGTCAGCTTGACGTGTCATCCATCCTCCGGGTTTACAGTGGCCACATGTGCCCTATTCTAGGCTCAATTCAAATATGTATGTTCTTTAAGAGTCGTGTGCGAGTAAAGGCTATTCTGCTTTTGCGTCGCTACCGTGATCGCTTGGTACGCTTGCAGCATCAGCCTCTTCGGCTTCAGCAGCTTCTTCGATTTGCGAGCGAGGTACTTCCACTTTCGCGATGGGTTGATCAAGGTCTGCCTGAATTTCAACGCCCTTTGGTACAACGATATCGTGTAAGGTAACCATGTCGCCGTCATCTACAAGGTTCGCGATTGATACCTCAAGTGCTTCTGGCAAATCAGCTGGGGTTGCTTCTACTTCCACGTGGTCCATGAGCGTAACGATAATTTTACCGGTGCGCACAGCAGGTGCTTCGTCAACTTGATGAACTGGCACTTCGGTTGTGACTTTTTCGCCCTTTTTCACGATGTGAAATGTAACATGTCGCATACGACGCGTAATATAGTCGCGCTCAACTTCGTGCACTAATGCCATTACTTGCTTACCAGAATCGAGCGTAATGGTGATTGGGTGGTTTTTGCCAGCTTGGCTAACAACCCTATCAACCTCGTTACCTAAACCGTAGACTGCAATTGATTCTTCACCCTTGCCAAAGATGTTGCCAAGAGCTTGGCCATCTTCAAATAGTTGTTTGGCTTTTTTGCCAAAAACTTCACGTTTATTTAGATTTAACTGTGCATCCATACTGTACTAAACTCTCCCTTTCGCATTTCTTGCTGCTTTTGTTAATTATACCACATATAATCGATAAAACATAGAGTCTTATCTTTAGATTTGAGTAATCTCGTGCTTGTTAAGCGCTACTACTAACCGTTCGACAGCTTCATTGGTCTCGTCTTTAGTAAGCGTGCGCTCCATGCTTTGGAATGAAATTGCAAAACTTAGTCGCCGTTTTGCATCGGGAGCCTGACGGTAAATAAAGAGTGGCCGCAGACTGCACCGCGCATCTTGTAATGTCAGGTTTGTATCGATCAACTTCAGGATTTTTTCGTAACTAAGCTCATCGGGCACTTCCAGTGTAATTTCCTGCTTAGAGACTGGGAAGCGCGCGATCGCATCATAGCTAGCCTGATTCCACGGCAACAAATCGACATCAATTTCGAAGCCCGCACAGCGCTCAGGCAATTTGAAGTTAGTACGTACGGCTTGAGTAAACTCGCCGATGTAACCAATTGCTACATCACCAAGCATGATCGCAGCGCGCCGTTTTGGTTCAAGCAGGCCTTGTATTGTTTTGTGCCACGGGTTTTCTGGCTCGGGAATCTGCGACTCAAAAGTTACATGTTCCACTCCGCGGCCTTGCAACAGCGCCATTAAATATGCCTTCGCATCATAGTACGAAGCATGCTTGATTGTGTCATCATGCGCGGCATAAATAAACGCCAGTGGGTTACGCTCTATTGGCAGGTTCTCTGAATCTAACTCTGCCTTATTGTGAACCTTGTTTACCTCAAAGAGTGCGAATGTCTCGTAGCCTTGCCGAGTGTTAGGGTTAACCTTTTCAAGTAGCGAAGGCAAGAGGCTGACGCGCATATACTCCAGCTGTGGCGAAAGCGAATTGCGGATTCTGTACGCATCCGTGTCTGCGGCCTCTGCTTGACCTGCCTTTTGCAGCAATGCCTTCGAAACAAAGTTATATGTCAGCACTTCATGGGCACCAGAAGCCGACATGATATGACGAAGATTGATCTTTGAAGCAAACTCGGCGCTGCGAAAATTAGGGAAAATTTGTCTTGCAGGCAGGGCAATCGGCAAATTGTCGAAGCCAACCAAGCGGCCAACTTCTTCGACAAGGTCTTCTGAGACATGCAAATCGGTGCGCCACATTGGCACTGCAAACCTGGCAGACTCGCCATTTGCATCGGTGCTGCTGATTTCGGTTCTACCTAAAATCGCTATGATTTCGCCGATGCTAAAGTTAGAACCGAGCCGAGTATTAACAAAGTCGGCCGAAAGATTGATGGTTGGCCATTGCTTATTGGCGGCAGGGTATTCGTCGATCAGCTCTGAAGCAATGTGACCACCTGCATTTTTTGTCAAATACTTAACGACTTCTTGGGCAGCAGCAAGGCATTGCTTTGGGGACTGGCCCTTGTTGTTGCGCGTTACTGCATCGGTAAAAATACCATGCGCGAATGATGTACGCCGGATTGCATACAAGTTCCAGTTGGCTACTTCGACAATTACACGCGTCGTTGACTCATCTACTTCAGAATGTGCGCCACCAATTGATCCACCAACCGAAAGAACTTGTTCATCAGTTGCGACCACCATAGTATCGGCGTCGAGCTTAATGGCGCGACCATCGAGCAGCGTTATTTCTTCGTCAGTTTTGGCCTTGCGCACCACTACTGCGGCATCACTCTTGCTCAGTTTGGTAACTTTGTCATAGTCGAATGTATGTGACGGTTGAGCGGTGAGATACATAACATAATTAGTAGCATCCACCACGTTATTGATGGGACGCAAACCAACTCTAAAGAGCCATGACTGCATTTGCACTGGTGAAGGGCCGACTTTTAGGTTGTCGATAACAATTGCCACAATGCGCTCACAGCCATCTGGGATCAGATTAGTGACAGTCAAAGGTAACGCGTTGGATGTAATGGCGTCAAGATTTGTGGGCTCATCTTGCCACCATTCCGGACTCTTAAACGTATCCCCCTGAATACCCGCAACTTCCCTTGCGAGGCCTAGTATGCCGAATAAATC
>CAZHXE010000063.1:0-7217 GCA_964536005.1 uncultured Candidatus Saccharibacteria bacterium | reverse complement strand
AACGCGCTTGTACGACGTTTGTAGGCCTCAAAATTCTTGTCACCAGCAAAACGTGCTTCTAGCAACGTAATGCCCGAAACCTTCAGAAGCAAAAACGTAATGAGCAACGGACTGATAATCCCAATCCAGCCATTCTCGAGACCGATGACAACAATAAATAGTCCCCACCACTGGGTGATTTCCCCAAAGTAGTTGGGGTGTCGAGTATAGCGCCATAAACCGGTCTGCATAACAGAGGCCGCCTGTTTCTTGGACTTGGCAGGTTTGTGCTTTTTGCCCTCGACCGCTGCTTTTCGCGCTCGTCGTTTTAAAAATTGCGTCAGCTGCCAGTCGCCCACTACCTCAAAGAAATACCCAACTGTCCACACTACCACGCCTATAGTCACAACTCCTGTTGCTATCTCGCTATCGGCAGCAGCGCTCAGATACAGCGGCGTGGCTATGCCTAACATCAAGATCCCTTGCAAGACGAAGACTTGTACGTACGACCGCCACCAGTAGTTTTTACCCCATTGTTCACGCCAGCGGGCATAGCGCCAGTCCTCTGGTTTACCAGCCTTTCGGCTTAGGATATGCATGGCTAATCGACCTCCCCAAACAATGACGAGGATGGAGACGATCTTGAAATGAGCACCTTGAGCATCGCCAAGTTCACGCATCAGATTAACGCTAATAAGAACGAACCCCAGGCCCCAGCCAATATCGGCGATGGAAGCGTCTTTGCGCAGCATCGCCAAGATATAGAGCAAATGCATAAATACGCCTACCGTTATGACTGCGGTTAGTAGTGCATCAGTTAATTCCACAAGAGTTATACCTTCTTCGTCACCGGTTTTACGGGCAGCTCATTATATTCATCTTCAATAATGGGCACATTGTAGTATTTGGTCAAGACATAGCCGACCATGGCAGCTGTAGGCAGTGCAAAAATAATGCCTGGGATGCCAAACAAGAGCAAGCCAACCATAGTTGCTACAGTCACCACAAAGGGCGACATATTTAGCGCATTGCCAAAAATCCGTGGCTGCACAAAGTAATTACTGAAGGTCGCGTACGATTGCACGAGCAAAATAGTGGCAATCGCGGCAGTCGGCGAAACAGTCAGCGCCACAATCGTGGCTGGGATAAGACCAATCAGCCCGCCAATAACGGGAATAATATCCGTAAGCCCAGCTATAACTGCAAGCGCCAAGGCGCTTGGCAAGCCAACGCTACGAAAGATAATGTAGCTGACGATGCCCATCAGAAAACTCGTAAGCAACTGGCCTCGAATGTAATTGCCCACTACCTCAACGAACTCCACCTGCAACTCAGCGTAGCGTTTGTTCCACTTCTTTGGGACTACACTGTATAGCACACGGAGCAAGTAATCTTTTTCAAGCAACATATATACCGTAAAGAAAAATGTGAACAGTATTGCTTCAAAGGCTTTTGATGCACCAGCGAATAGCGTTGTTCCAGAGCTAAAGCCATTCTGCACGACCGTGCCGTAATCGATTCCGTTTATCGCCTGCAAGGCATTGTCTACATACTTGGCCGTCAGGCTGTACTGGCGGAAACTTTCAATATATAGCGGCAGATCGTTTACAAAAGTTGTGACGGTGTCCACGAACGACACAATAATAATAGCGGCGAGCGAAAAAATGCTTCCAACGGATACGATCAGCGTAAGCGCGAGTGCTGTCCCCCGCTTCATGCCTTTTACCTGCAACCAACCTATGAGTGGCGATAGTGCCACCGCAAACAGCAGCGCAAACAATAAGTAAAAGATAAGACGCTCAAGCTTTGTGATTGCGATTAATGACAAGACCACCAATAAGCCAGCCCAAATGGTTGATCGATCAATCTTAACTACCAACGACTCTTTATGTGTCGCCATGCTCCAAAACCCCTCTCATCTCCGTATGTTGGCAACCGATGCAGCTACCAGCAAAATTATTCTGCGTCGTTTAGGTATGCCTGAACTGCGTTGTCGTAGTATCGAATGAAGTCGCCTTGACGACATGTGATTTCAAGCTTTGCCTTGGCAACAGATGGATTATCACTTTCTTCCATTTCCTTCTTCAGGTTGTTGTTGTACTGCGAATTGCACAAACGCTCGTTTGCCGCCTCATACACAGACATGTCTAGATCGTTTGTGCCTGAAAATACTGCCAGACCCGAAAAGAAAAACAAGTTCATTAACACCGACACTAGTGCGACTGCTGCGAACATGTCCGATTTAACGATCTTCCATGCTTTTTTTGACATTTTTTTACCATTGAGCTGAATCATTTTGGATTCCCCTTATTCTCGTTAAGCTTTATTCTAGCTAGAAATGCTTGTGCTTGCAACTGTTCGCTTAAGCGAGCTAGTGGAATTATTGGCTACTGATGGTGGTCTATGAGAAATTATCAATCGTATCTATTAAGGATCGCTCTAGCTCTGCTTTGGGTTTAAAGGTGAATTCTTCCTTTTTGCCTCGAGGCTGCCCTGGGCGCTTGTTGTTAGTCCTAGCTGGTTTGGCCGGTTTGGCACCCGCGCTTGGACGCTTCCGGGGAGCTGGCTTAGCAGTCGCCGCTGCACTCCCCTTGCCCGTCGATGACTGCATCGGTCGAGCAGATGTGCGTGATGCTGGTACGCTAAGCGCAGACGGAGCCTTTTTAGCGATGGCGCTATTAGCCTGTCCTTGTCCATTTTGGTAATTCGATGCCCTACGCGGATCAAAATAGCTTAAGCGCGAGCGCAGACCATTCATGTAGGTTACGTGGCTTTCATCAAAGCCCTCGAGTCTGTCAAACAGCGAAGAATATTTTTCCTGGTTAGGAATAATGATCTGACCAAGCTTCTTACGCATGATAAGGTGGCGTAGCAGGCCCGAAAAGTCGCCGTCACCGCTAACAATCACTGCCTTATCGTATTTTTCGATGTCAACCATCACTTGTAATACCATATCGGCATCGACATTGCCCTTAATAGAACCGTCATCATAGCGCACAAGCGGTTTAAAGAAGCAGATAAAGCCAGCTTCCTGCAGCACGTTATAGAGGTCTTGATGTTCCTCCATAAAACCCAGAAAAATGTAGGCTTTAGTGACGTTGTGTTCCTCGCCGAGATATTGCCTGAACTTCTTGTGATCCAGCTTCCAACCCAACGACTTGATGCCAAAATGCAAGTTCTGGCCATCGATAAATGCATAGTTATTATTCATAATCTCTTTCTCATTCGGAAGTTTGTTTTTTGCTTTTTTACTTTAAAAAGTAGTTAATTTCCGAGTTATTCCAATTTTATTATGCCATACCTTTGCACGCATTTTGATAAAAATATTGAAATTTTCCTGAGTGCTTTCAGATATGGACTGCTTAATATATTTCTATACCAGGTCGCTTATCTTAACACGCTCCTGCTCCATAGTGTCGCGGTCGCGTACAGTAACGGTATCGTCCTCGAGTGTTTCGAAATCGATTGTCACGCATTTTGGGGTACCGATTTCATCTTGGCGCCTGTAGCGCTTGCCGATGTTACCGTTGTCGTCCCATTCACAAACATACGAGGCGGTCAAGGCGGTATAAACCTCACGCGCCTTTTTGACGAGCTCCGGCTTGTTCTTCAGTAACGGGAAGATCGCATATTTCACGGGTGCAAGCTCTGGCTTGAGCTTAAGTACAATCCTGCTGTCATTCTCGCCCACTTGCTCATGGGTATAAGCCTCCGACATAACTGCCAAGAACAACCGCCCCATGCCCATAGAGGTTTCTAGGATCCAAGGAATATACTTCTCGTTGGTTTGTGGGTCGTTGTAGTGCAAGTCAACACCAGAGAACTTCATATGTTGCGACAAATCATAATCAGTTCTGTCATGAATACCTTCGAGCTCATCAAAGCCGATCGATGGGAAATTATATTCGATGTCCCACGCATCTGAGGCATAAAATACCAGGTTATCGTGCTGTGAGAAGCGCAGATTTTCTTCTTTGATGCCTAAGTTGAGGTACCACTGCCAGCGATCCTGTTTGATCTTTTCGTAGGCCGCTTTGTTCTCGTTTGGACGCACGAAATACTGCGTATCAGCCTGCTCGAGTTCACGCACGCGAAACAGGAAATTACGCGGGCTAATCTCGTTACGAAACGCTTTACCGATTTGGGCAATACCAAATGGCACTTTCATACGCGTTGAGTCAACCACGTTTTTAAAATTGAGGTAGATACCCTGACACGCCTCACCAGGCAAGTACACCGGTTCTTTTCCTTCCCCTGTAAAGTCACCAAGGTTTGACTTTACAAGCAGGTTGAACGCCTTAACTGGACCAAATTTTTTCTGACCGCAACGCGGACAAGCAATTTTACTGCGATGTTCGTCAAACAGTGCATTAATGTCTGTCTCGGTCATTTTTTCGTCAGCTTTTACGCCAATCGCATTCAATTCTTTGTCGACACGAATACGATTATTGCAGGCTTTGCACTCTGCCAACGGATCGGAAAAACCGCTTGTGTGTCCTGAGGCGTCCCAAACTCGCGGGTGCTTAAAAATTGCCGAGTCTATACCAACGTAATCTTCACGGGCATGCACGTTTGCGTGCCACCAGTCACGTTTAAGGTTATTGAGAAGTTCGGCGCCATACGGACCAAAATCATAAATACCTGCCATTCCCCCATAAATCTCACTACCCTGAAAAATAAACCCGCGGCGTTTTGCCAGGCTTACTATGTCCTCAAGGCTTGGGTTGGCTGTCATGATTGGTTTCTCCTGCTGTTGATATTTATTGCGTAACGAGCGCTTGGGTGGCCACTTTCTGAATGAAAACAGCAACCACGCTGTATGCGCCACAAAATGAGTGATGGTCGGCGGAATGCATAATAGCCGCCTAGCTCGCAAGCCTTTTTGCCCGCGTAAACGCTCTCTCACTCGAGGTGTTACAGATATATTATAGCAAAACTACTCCCTAGCACAAAAACCCTTGGGCCCCGCGCTTACGGTACTTTAAGAAAACATACCGTATGGCGAACTATTTATGCTCCTCAATTGCATCAATAAACACATTCTTTTGGCGTAGTCCAAGCCACTCGCCCACGACTTTACCGTCTTTAAAAAGTTTGATTGTTGGTAATGCAGTTACCGACTGATCGATCGAGGTTTGCTGGTTGGCTTCAACATCAAGCTTATACACCGTCACGTCATCTTTTGCCTCTTCGGCTACCTTTTCGATGATCGGCGCTATTGCATGACACGGTGGGCACCAATCTGCCCAAAAATCAACCAGAACCAGGCCTTTGCTCTCGAGCACTTTTGTTTTGAACTCAGAATCGGTTATTGCTGCTGACATGTGTATATCCTCTCTAAAGTTGCGAAGTTAAAATTGTGCGGACGTTCTCATACCATCACTTCTAGTGTAGCGCTGCCTCATGCCATCTTCAAGCGTGGAACAATGCAAACTGCTCTAGGATCGGCAGCGACACCTCGGCCGGACCAAGCAGCCCAGATATACGCCGTAGTTGCGTAAGATCGGCCTGCAAAAAGACTCGCCAGGCTTTTATCTCGGTTTCGCCAAATTGCCCCGAAGATGCAGCAAAAAACAGTCCGTCCTCAATACTAAACCCATAGCGTTGCCCTACAGTGAGCTCTGCCCCATCGTTGTCTTCAATCAGATTTGGGATTACGCCGTGCAGCTTTAGCAGCTGCATAATAAACCAACAACTGGTGATCGTCGCTCGTTCCAGCTTTGCGTCGAGCTCAGTAAACGCAACAGCAAGCACTTCAAAAACCTGCGCGTGATCATGCTCGCTCTCCGAGAATAAATGGATCAGCTTAAGATACATATATGCTTGATTAGTGGCCTGAAAATCGGTGACGATATTCGCGAAGTGCTTGTCGAGCCGAGCCGAAACAACCGTATACAGATCTCGACCTGACTTAGGGCGCACTAATCCGATGTCGCAAATACTAAACAGCTCCAAGCCGCCAGCCAGCTTGCTCTTGGGTTTACGCACTCCTTTAGCTATTCCCGACACCTTGCCAAAATCGCGTGTAAAAAACTGTATGACGCGGTCGGCCTCGCCAAAGTTAGTACGCTTAACAATTACTGCCGATGTTTGAACGCGCTCGCTCATCTCGCTATATTGCTCCCGGCATCAAATGCTGGTTCAGATATGCTCTAAGGCGATCAGGCGGGCAAAATGGTTTATAGAATGAGGCGGCAATATTATACCGCGCAACATCTATTGCGGGCATTCGATACGAGGGCACTGAACTGAGCAGCACAATTGGTATCGCAGCCCAGGCGTCAAATCCGCGCAGCTCATGCAACAACTCGATACCGTCATGGGGACCAAGTAATACATCCATGACAATAAGTACTGGTAGCGCGCCCTCGTCAGAGAGCTTATCGAGTGCCGCCTGTGCATCGCGAAGCCACGTAACTTCAAACTCATACATAAGCGCAGCGCTATACTGCTGGCCCAAAATGGCATCATGCTCAACAAGCAGCAAGTGTGCGCGCATGGGCTACATCAGCTCCAGCTGTGAAGAGATGGGTATGTTGAGTCCAATGACACGCTGCCCGGCCGTCTGTCGATAACAAATAGTTCCGCCCATTGCTCGCGCTAGTGTCGACGCTATCACCAAGGGTGTGCCACTGGTCCCCGGCACATGTTTGTGGGTTTGCAAGGCAACTCCTGTGCGCGGAATAACTGGGTCGAGTCGCATATCGGTAAGCGAAGGACCCTGATCCCGAATGCTCAGCCTGACGGCATTCACTTGATGATGGACAAAAATTGAAATGCTGTCCGACTGACTGGTACGAATACTAAGATCGAGCAGGCTGTGGATACTATGCGCCAAGGCCTCCCTATCGGCCGCCGCAGGCTTAATGGCCGACGAAACCGATAGCGACACCTCTTTGGCATAGAGCTTAGCATATGGCCGCAGCTCTAGCGAGACAGCGTGCGCGACAGCCGGAACACTGGTTGACTGCAGGTTAAGTTGCAGCCGGTTCTTCTGAACCAAGGAAGCCAGTAGCATACCGTCCACTTGCCACATCATCCGGCGTGAACCGTGCTCTAGCGCTTGGTGTTGTAACGCACGGCTCGCCCGATCAGAATCCGCCAAAGTGAGCATGCGCGCGCTGTTGGCCAACTGGGTCAGCGGCAATCTAAAATCGTTGGCAAAAACATGAAGCATATCGATATCAGACAATTGAATATTGCCTGCATGCCCACTACCAAGACCCGCTTGTTTACTC
>CAZHXE010000062.1:0-7264 GCA_964536005.1 uncultured Candidatus Saccharibacteria bacterium | reverse complement strand
GTACTTTGTCTTGCAGCTGATCATAGTGATTTCCTGGAAGTAGAGCAGATTGTAGACACATGGCTGAATACCGAGTTTTCTAAGGCGCCCAGGCACGTGCGCCGTTTGCAAGAAATCGACGACTTCTATCCTAATGCTTAACAGGCGCGTAATAATTGGCTAACTTCAGAATCTATCCCACTATCACCGCAACCAACCCACATGTCTTTAGGGACCAAATGGAGCTGGTTGGCTCGTTCGCGCAAAATGTACACATTGATTTTTCTGATGGAGTGTTTGCGCCTAATGCGCTCGTAAAGCCTATTCAAGCCTGGTATACAGAAGGGCTCACGGCAGACCTGCACGTTATGTACGTGCGGCCCGAGGACGAACTGCATACCTTGATAAGCATGCAACCACGTACGATTATTTTTCACGCAGAATCCGAAGGAGACATTGCGGGGCTGATGCTTGCTGTTAAGCAGGCAGGGATTCGCGCCGGCATAGCACTACTAGCCGATACGCAGCCGGAGTCGTGTCAGGCACTGGTCGAACAAGCCGATCATGTGCTGATTTTTAGTGGTCACCTGGGCTATCACGGTGGCGTGGCCGATTTGAACTTGCTCGGCAAAGTTGAAACAATCAAGCAGATGAACCTTGCTGTAGAGTTTGGCTGGGATGGCGGTATTAACGACGAAAATGTAGAGGCATTGGCGGACGGTGGAATTTCTGTGCTGAACGTTGGGGGATTTATTCATAAATCAGACCAACCCCAAAAAGCTTATGCTATACTTGAGGCGAAATTAAAAATCAAAGCTGAAGACCAAAACTAATTAGGGGAAGGGTATGGCAGACAAGAAAAAGTCTATCGAAGAACTAGAATTGATTGCGAATGCTATTCGTAAAGACATTATTGCCATGCTTGAGCATGCTGAGAGCGGCCACTCGGCTGGCCCACTTGACCTGAGCGACATTTTTACTGCCCTCTATTTTGATGTTTTAAAACACGATCCTAAAAACCCTACTTGGAGCGAGCGCGACATGTTAATGCTTTCAGCTGGGCACAACGCGCCAGTGCTCTATGCCACGCTTGCGCATGCTGGATATTTTGCGAAGAAAGAATTGATGACGCTGCGGCAGTATGGCTCACGTTTGCAGGGCCACCCCGAGCGAACCCGTTTGCCTGGCGTCGAGACCACTAGCGGGCCACTTGGCGAAGGCCTGTCGCAGGCTGCTGGATACGCCAAGGCCTTACAGATGGATCAGAATCATACTCGCTGGGTATATTGTATTACCGGCGATGGCGAGCTCGAAGAAGGCAACATCTGGGAAGCGGCTATGTTTGCAAGCAAGTATTCGCTCTACAACCTGACGCTCATTATCGACCGCAATAACATCCAGATTGATGGCAACACCGAAGATGTGATGCCACTTGAAGACCTCAAGGCCAAATGGGAAGCCTTTGGCTGGCACGTGATCGAGATTGATGGGCATAACATGGAGGCTATCATCGACGCATGTTCAATGGCGCGGGCGATTGTCGAGAAGCCGGTTGCAATTATCGCGCACACAATACCTGGCAAGGGGGTGCCGTTTATGGAATACGACTTCCATTGGCATGGCGCACCGCCAGATTCTAAACAAGCCAAAGAAGCGCTCTATAAGCTTCGCTCGCTAGACGGTAAAATTCGCGGAGATCACAACTAATGAATATGGCATTACATCTTGTTGAAGATATTAACGACCCACAGATAGAGCATGATGCGATTCGGGCCGGTTTTGGGCGCGGATTAGTGACTGCAGGGGAAGATAACCCAGCGGTCGTGGCGCTATGTGCCGACCTTACCGGTTCAACCAAAATCGATATGTTTGCGAAGGCTTTTCCTGAACGTTTTGTGCAGATCGGTATTGCTGAACAGAACTTAGTAACCGTTGCCGCCGGTATGGCGCTGGCAGGTAAGATCCCGTTTGCGGCTTCATATGCTGCGTTCAGCCCCGGCAGAAACTGGGAGCAGATCAAAACAGCCGTCGCATTGAGCGAACTGCCAGTTAAAGTGATAGGCGCGCACGCCGGACTGTATACCGGTAAGGACGGCGCAACTCATCAAATGCTCGAAGACATTGCTATTATGCGCGCTATGCCCAATATGAAAGTGATTGTGCCCGGCGATGCGGTAGAGGCCGAGAAGGCTGCGGTCGCGATGGCGCAAGACATGACACCAAACTACGTTCGTCTTGCTCGTGAAGCCACACCAATTTTTACGACCGCTAAAACCCCATTTGATCTTGAACACGCTTTGGTGTTGAGCCCTGGCAAGGATGTAACTCTTGTCTCGACAGGCACTATGACCTTTCGAGCCTTACAGGCTGCAGAAAGTTTATTTAACGACGGTATAGATGCCGAAGTTATACATGTGCCGGTTATTAAACCGCTTGATAACGTGACAATCTTGCGAAGCGCACAAAAGACCAAAGCCGTTGTGACTGTAGAAGAAGCTCAAATCAATGGCGGCCTTGGCGGCGCGGTCGCAGAGCTTCTATCAGAAAACGCTCCCACGCCCTTGCGGCGCATGGGTATGCGCGATTGCTTCGGTGAGTCTGGCGACCCAGTTGATTTGTTTGAGGCATTTGGCCTTACGCCGAAGCATATTCAGTTGATGGTTCATAGCCTGTTTGCCGATCTCGGACGCAACTAAGTCCGTCCACACATTTTACGGATACGAATACCGCTCCATTCACTTTTGGAGCGGGCTAAGTTCGTGTATAATAACCATAAGCATAAAATAAAACGAACACTGAAAGAATTAATCAAATATGGCACTGACGCTTGCACAAATCCGATCCAACACCGCTAAGGCACGCGAACTCATGGAGCGCGCCCGTAACCAACACTTTGCTGTTGGTGCGTTTAATATCGACAACCAAGAAACTTTGATTGCGATTTGTGAGGCAGCTCAGGCCAAGAACGCACCCGTTTTAGTTGAAGTCAGCCATGGTGAAGTGCAGCAGATTGGCCACGATAACTTGCGCGACATGGTTGATAATTACATTCAGCAATACGATATCGAGATGTTCATTAACCTTGACCATAGCCCTAGTATCGAAGCTGCCAAGCGTGGTATCGACGCAGGCTACGAGCTCATACACATCGATATTTCGCAGGCACGCAAAGATGCAAGCGACGAAGAGATTGTGCGCGAAACCAAAGAAGTCGTGCAGTATGCCAAATTTACTGGGGCGTTAGTCGAATCCGAGCCGCACTACTTTGGTGGCAGTTCGAATGTGCACGAAGAGGCCATTGATTACGATGAAATTCGCAAAACTTTTTCAACGCCAGAAGGTGCTAAAGAGTTTGTAGATGCTACAGGCATCGATACTTTTGCTGCGGCCATTGGCAACCTGCATGGCTCGTATCCAGTACCAAAGCAACTCGACATCGAACTTCTAAAGCAAATTAAAGCCGCAATTGACTGCAATATTAGCTTGCACGGTGGCAGCGGCACGCCAGGACATTTTTATGAAGAAGCAGCACACGTAGGAGTTGAAAAAATCAACATCAACACTGACCTGCGCGTTGCATTTAGAACTACTTTGGAGCGAGTGTTGCGCGAAAACCCATCGGAATACGCCATTATGAAACTTATGCCTGATGTATGGGGCGCAGTGCGTGAAGTTGTCGAAAACAAGATCGATACCTTTGGTAGTGCCAATAAGTCGGTGGGCGGCAAGCGATGAGCAGCCACAAAGTATCGATTGTAAGCATTGGCGCTGCCGTGCAAGACGTGCTGCTGAGTGGGCAAGTGTTTAAAGCACATAAGGAAGACAACGAGTTGGTCGAGGAGTTTGTACTCGGCGGCAAGTATGAAGTAGATAATATTACGTTTAGTACTGGTGGCGGCGCCACCAACGGTGCTGTAACCTTTGCGCGCCAAGGCATGCGGTCGCTCTTTATGGGCAAAATTGGTCATGATGCCGCAGGTGATGCCGTTATGGCCGACCTGCGAAAAGAGCGAGTTGATGCCAAAGGTGTGGTGTATTCCAAGACCCATCAGACAGGGTATTCTTCCATTTTAATATCGCCAAAAGGTGAGAGAGTGGTGCTTGTGTATCGTGGTGCGTCGACTGACTTTTCAGTGAGTGATTTTGACCTCAGTAACGTTGCGGCTGACTGGCTTTTTATTACGAGTTTGGCAGGCAACATGGATGTAGTGGAACACTTGGTGCACCAAGCCAAAAGTTTACACATGAAAGTTGCGCTTATACCCGGCGGCGGTGAGTTAAAGTCACCAGATAGGCTTAAAAAGATCGCAGAAGGTGTCGATATTTTCTCGGCCAATAAAGAAGAAATTCAAACATTAGTGCATGGTCATAGTATCGAGGAACTTGCCGTGAATATGGCATTTGTGACTGGGGGCATTACCGTAGTTACCGATGGCCCGAACGGCGTTGCAACCAGCGATGGTACGCGTGGTTGTCGCGCTGGGATGTACGAAGACGTGCCGGTAATTGACCGTTTGGGTGCTGGTGATGCGTTTGCATCGGGCTTTGTTGCGGCAATCGCAAAAGGCGGTAGCATGGAAGACGGCATAACCCTTGGCAGTGCCAACTCCACATCAGTTGTTGGGCAATATGGCTCCAAGGCCGGAATATTGCATGAAGATAGCCCCATGCATGGCATGGACATACATAGCTGGAATGTTTAAAAAATAATAGTAAAACAAAAAGGAAATACTGACATGTCGAAACTACTTGTCGACTTACTGCAAGCGAAAGAACCTTTGTTTTCGCATGCGCTAGAGCAACTTGAAAAAGCTAGCGGCAAACAAGGCGTTGATGTTCGTCTGACCGCAGACATTATCGAAACCTTTAACGCCAAAGTTAAAGAACTTGGGCTTGACCCAAATGATAGTACTGGCCCCGAAATCTATCGTTCCCTCATCAATCTTGCTAAAGAACATGATCTGCATTTGGCAAAGCAAATTGGTGGCACCGACCCTGACGACGTGCATCAGATGGTGCCGCTAGTCATCGACGTGCTAAACAAAACTGATATGCCGCGTTCGTGCTGGGTACTTAAAAAGGCGGTCGCAAAGTCGTTTCTGAAAGAAACACCTCCACCAAAGATCATGGAGTTGCTCGGCTATACATCGGTTGACAGCATGCTCAAGAAAGAAAATCTATTTGAGGTGTATGGAGCGCTGCGCTTTGCTGAGTCCGACGAATGGCTGGCTGATTTTAATAAACACTACGAGCGTCTCACCCCAAGTGATTTTGAAACTCGCGACATTGCTCTGGTGCAAATGCCGAAAGAGCGCTGGGGCGATATTGCAAAGCATTTTATTGAGAAAAAGCGTCACCTTAATACTCACCTCAAGGAACTTGGCGTGGTATTAATTCTGCCTCCTACCGAAGATAGAATGCAGGGCATAACCACGAAGGTGTTTAGCTTAACATTCCATTATTTTAATGAAGTTCGACTCTACAGCGCGTTCTTTAAGATGCAGCAGGTCAAGAAGAATTTTGGTGAAATTTTTGTAAATACTCTGCTGGCAGATCCAGGTAACGCTGCCATTATGGCTGGCCAGCACATTCATTGGCGTGTTATTCAGCGCTACTTCGGAAAGCTTAAGGACGAGTATCATCCCGAAGTGTTTGAGCCGCACGTGCAACCAGAAGACTTGCACTGGCGCCGTGCCGAGGAGCAAATGTACAAGATCGATCCTGAGCTTGGTTTTTGGCGTGACCTCGACTTTATTGGCAAAGTGTATGACGGCAAACCACTTACGATGAACCTTATGGACATTTCGCTTAGCTATTCCAACGGAATTTCATACGACGATCGCTACACGTACCACTTCTCGGAATCACTCTGGAACGAAGTCTTTATCCGCTACATGGGCCAAAAGACACTTGAGGAACAAATTCTAAAACAACTCGATAATGACATGATTCGTCCGGAGGATTTGTGAGTTATTACATCTGCGTTTCAGGCGCTGCCGGTGGCGACACAGTTGAACAATCGTGCGATGAAGCTTTGGCGGTTGGCAGGGAGATCGCCAAGCAGGGCCATGTACTGATGACTGGAGCAACCGTTGGCTTGCCAAATTTCGCCGCTCAGGGTTGCAAAGAGGCCGGCGGTTTATCGATTGGGCTGTCGCCTGCGGCCACCAAGCTTGAGCATGTTCGAAAGTATCGCTTGCCAACCGAGCACTATGACTTCATTCTCTATACTGGTTTGCACTACATTGGCCGTGATACATTATTGGTTAACTCCTCCGACGGCGTCGTGTCGCTCGGCGGCCGTTTGGGCACCTTGCATGAATTTACCGTGGCAATGGAAACCGACACCCCAATTGGCTTTATCGAGGGCACAGGCGGAGTGACGGAGATTATTGAAGAAATTCTCGATCGGGCAGGTCGCAAGTTTTATCAGCCTGTGATCTTTGAGCGTGATCCAAAGCGGCTTGTTCAAAAAGTGGTCGCCAGGTTGGATGAAATCCACGCATCGTATCCCGATCTTGATATCATGACGACTGCGCGAGCAGCGGCAGGTGTGCGCAAAATTGCTAAACGCCGCGGCTAGATCGCTCCAGTAGCGGGCGAGCTAAAATTGCAAAAATCTGCTACCCTTTATAGGTATGGATAGAATTTTTCAATTGGCGAGCCCATATCAACCTGCTGGTGACCAACCGGCGGCAATTCATGCCTTAAATAAAGGTCTGAGTGAGGGTCTCAAAGAGCAGACACTGCTTGGCGTGACTGGTTCGGGTAAAACATTCACCATGGCGCACCTCATTCAGGAGCAAAACCGGCCAACGCTCATTATTTCGCACAACAAAACGCTGGCGGCGCAGCTGTACGGCGAATTTCGCGAATTCTTTCCTAACAACGCTGTACATTATTTTGTCAGTTACTTTGATTATTATCAGCCAGAAGCGTACGTGCCGAGTAGCGACACGTACATTGAGAAAGATTCCAAAATTAACGAAGAGATCGACCGGCTCAGACACGCGGCGACTTCATCGTTACTCTCGCGGCGTGACGTGGTGATTGTTGCATCGGTCAGCTGTATTTATGGTATTGGTTCGGTAACAAGTTATAACGACATGTCGATTACACTTGCCACTGGTGAAGATCGCAAGCGCGATAAGCTTATTCGCCACTTAACCGACATCCAATACACCCGCAATGACATAGACTTTCACCGTACAACTTTCCGAGTGCGCGGCGATGTAGTTGATGTATTCCCCGCCTCGGAAGACATTGCAGTACGACTGGAGTTCTT
>CAZHXE010000061.1:0-7268 GCA_964536005.1 uncultured Candidatus Saccharibacteria bacterium | reverse complement strand
GGTCGCCTGGAATAAGTGAACGCAAGCAGGTTCGAATGGGACTACCGCCAAGAGGAACCTCAAGCCGATGGCCGTGTAGATTTTAACCTGTGCTTCGCATTTGAGCCAACGGCCGATGAGCTGGAAAGAATGCAAGCCAACCTCACAGATACCGAGTATGATACTCTACATGGCTTCCGCACCTACACGCGCAAGCAGCTAGAGGCGGCCCTGTCCGATCCTTCCGAAAGCCCGTGTAAGCAAGTGTTGCTAGACTATTACGATCTGCTTTTTGCCGGAATGGCCGACGCGTAGGCCGGCTGCTAGGTCACACGACGCCACATTTTAAGGGGGCGCTTTTAAACTCAACTCTTACCACATCTAGTCGGATTGATGTTGAGCACCTGTTAAAAAGCGCCCACCATCAACCCTCGTTATGATTTGTGGCCTAGTTATGCGCCTCGTGCACAACTTCTACTACAGATTCAATGCTGCTACCATCGGCATTGCTATACTCGCTATGGTCATTCGCATTTAAGGTGACCCGAAATGTCCGTTTGCCATTAAAATTTTCCGCATAATGGTAGAAAGGCGCATACAACCGCGCCACACGTTTGCCATCAACATATAGGTAGGCGTGACCCTCGCCGAGCTTGTTAGGGCTATAGATCATCTCTGGCGCAAAGCGAAAGTTTGATGTAGTGATGATAACATTCCAGCCCGTCTGGCCGTCTTCCTTAACTTCCATCGACACACTCGGCGCATCCTTAGCCTCAACTACATAACGACCAAACTGTCCATTTGTGGTGTCGTGCGCAGATTTTATCGCTGCAGAATCGCCACCAAAACGATCGAGCATCGTTCCAAGCGCCATGCCCGTAAACAAGATTAATCCATACACAGTAAGCTGATTACGCAGAGACATTACATACCCCTTTTCGTAGTTATAATTATACATCCAGCACTTGGCATTTGCCATTTTCCACTCACCCTAGCGCAGCTTCGTACACATCTGTTAAAATATTGGGGCTTAGCAATTGCATGTTAATTTTTACATACAATTCCAATCAATTGGAGAGATGGCCGAGCGGCTGAAGGCGCACGACTCGAAATCGTGTAGGGTGTCAAAACCCTCGAGGGTTCGAATCCCTCTTTCTCCGCCAGGAGTAAAAAGCTCACCCCCTTAGTGGGGTGAGCTTTTTACTTTTCACGCTCGGGAAAAGAAGAGGGATTTGAACCCGACAAAGGGTTCGGCGCAGCCCGCTTCCGCGGGCGGAGAAGGCCAGCAAAGCTGGCCGCTATCCCTCTCCCCTCGTATATGCCTCTTGGTTTACTCTCATAAAATCTTTCAACAACCAATCAAAATTGAATTCACTGCATCCCACTATTTTGTCCCTCTTCATAAAAATACATCAACCAAATAATAAATCACTCAGCCGGTTTTCACCCCCTATACCATCTAAGGCATGAGTGATCCCGACCGGCGGCGGGTTAGACAGATAGTTGTAGGTTGGCTTGGCCCAGGAGGTAGTCATACGCCTCGCCGAGCGATTTGAACACGGGAGATACGTACGCCGGCACGAGGCCGTCCCACTTCTGAGCACGAGCGATGAAGCGATCGGGCTTACGCTGGTCAGCTCCCGGCCAGATATCGATCCGGCCGCCAGCCACCTCAACGTATGCCATGGGGCGCTTGTGGCCGAAACGCGGGACAACACTCATATGAATAGTTGGGTTGGCCCCGTCTCGCATTTGCGAGAAGAGCACGTTTGCTTCGTCGTACGCGCCGAACCAGGCTTCACGGAGTCGTTCCCGTCCGCTACACCACATTGCACGCACGATAAGCAGCAAAATCCCAAACATAACCACGAGGACTATCGCAGGCGGCACCCTGTCGGTTCCGTCAGACGAATACGCCAAACTCCATGCTCCCCACCCCAACACGCTAAGTGCCAAGAGCAGGAAGAACGGAACCATGCGAAGATTGGACCGTGCTAAACGATAGGTATCATGCCGATTTGCCCATCGCTGGGCGATAGTACTTGGCATTGCATCGATCCTCGCCAGGTCATCTAGCAATCTTCTACCAGGATTAGCGGCAGCAGTCATGATCTCCTCACAATAGTCGCTTGTTCTTCAGCTGCACAGGCGCACAGCTTCGTTGAAATCAGTGGTAACCCGCCCAGATCGCGCGGGTTCGTAGCTGTCGTCGCTAGAGCGCCTACGACAGATGCCACGGAATGCGTTGCCTGGCTGAATCCAGATGTCCACTCGCCCTGCATCCAGGACTAGGTAGCCCGCTGGACCACCCCGCTTCGTCAACGGAATCAGGATGTGCGGCATGGCGTACCAGGAATCACCGCTGAGCTGTGTGACGTAGTCGCGCAGCTCTTGTTCGTATGCGGCAACTAGCTCTCGCTTCGCGCGTCGATGCATTCTGTACTCAGGGATGAATCCATACCCAAAGAAGAATGCGAAGACAAGGAATGGAGCAAGCGACATCTTTCCCTTGTCTAGCCACTCCAAATACCAAGCGCAAGCCAGAGCCATTCCGAATAGGATGAGGATCGACCGCAGTGGCCGCCAGATCATTTTCCGTGCGTCACGAATTGATTCACGGAATGACAATGGATTCGGACCAGGAACAACAGCCCGAATCACCAATCTTGCAGCACGCCTTTCATCAAGGCTCGTTACTGTCCCCAAAATGTACAACACCTCCGTATGTCGGGTATCTGTACTAACAAGCGTACAATGCATCATTACACCTGTCTACATCATCAATACCAAAACCTTGCAATAAAACTACCAAATGACTCGATCCCGTTCGAAATAATAAAATCACTCAGCCGGTTTTCACCTCCTCTGCCCTGTAAAGGCATGAGTGATCCCGACCGGCTAGCGGGTCGGATGGTTTTGTACTTTTTTGGAATTGATATGCGCGAGAGCGTCATACAGTGTCATGAACACTGGCGACAAGCGTGCAGTCTGATAGCCACCATCAGGCAGCTTGTCCCGCACAATTAGCCGCAGGCCATCGTTTTCTATGATTGGTGGCCAAATGTCCAAACGTGCAGTACGAAACTCGATATATCCCATGGGCCGATCATTTCTGAAACTGATCGTCAAGCGCCCATCAACGAGGCCAGGCACATCCTGGTTTAGTTCATTCCAATAGCCATTTGCGCATGGCTGTGCCAGATTACGGGCCGATTCCATATCCTCTGCTGGGAACCCAATGAAGTAGACAATGCTCCATATCGTAAGTGCAATGCCAAACGCCGCAAAACCGAGCGTCAATACTGGGTCGAAATCAGCATCATGCCAGACAAACAGTGCCATGGCCAAAACGATAAGTTCTAGGAAAATACCTACAACACCCATTGCAGCAAGACGAACCGCCGTCCTCTGCGCCAGTCGGTAGGACTCATGATATCGCTTCCAGCTAGTAACCCAGTGTGGTACGGCGGCACGCGTTACAACAAACGGAAGCGAAACCTGTACGTCTCGACCGTGTGGCTCATATACGTGAAATGTCATTGCTACTCCCTCTCTACTTGGCTGGACGATGCCTGCTGTTGGACATATGCCAACGCTTCTCTGACGTCGTAGCGTATTTGCGATATGCGCGCTGGAGCAAGCGAACCGTCGTACTGCCGCAAACGGCACACGCAACGACACGAACGGTCGGCGTTGACAGTAAGGTCGATCTGACCACCCACAAGACAGATGTACCCATCAGGGCCGTGCCGACTCTTATTTACGACCAGGATACTAGGCAGTCCATGCCAATCCGATCCGGTCATCAACGTAACATATCTCCGTAGTGCATCCTCATGTGATCGCCTCATGCCGGCAATCATCAGCCGAGCAATCAGAAAAGTTGGTCTCAATAGATTAAACATTAACGCCAGGGCTATTGCGATAACAGTAATGGCGAACACTGCACCTAGAATCAGACATAGTGCACCTCCCACTACCAAAGCTGCAATGAAGTTGAACCCGGCGATCCTGATGAGGTCCGATCTTCTAGCGGCTGTAAGCTCGGTAACATAGTCACGATACAAACGAGGATCGATATTTGCTATCTTCTTCCAAAACGCTTCTTTGTCCATTCCTGGCGGAGGAACAAGCAAGGCGCTCACGATCATAATGAACTAGACCTCCAAAAGAACATCCGTAAAGCAAACTATAGTACCATTTGGCTAGTTCGTCCAGAAAACAAAAAACCCACAACCAAAGTTGCGGGTTTTTCTTCGTTCGTAATCAGTGATTAGTCGCGAGGAGCTTGTGGGCGGGCGTTGTCGACAACAATGCGTCGACCACCAACCTCAGACTCGTGGAGCTTTGCTTTCGCTGCGTTAGCTTCATCGTCGGTGTTAAATTCGACGAATCCGAAGCCACGTGAGCGGTTAGAAAACTTATCCACGACAATGGAAGCTGATACTACTTCGCCAAATTCAGAAAAAAGATCAGCAAGATCTTGATCTGTATAAGCGAAAGGCAAGCCTCCTACATAGAGCTTACTAGCCATATACTTTTGGATACCTCTAAAGGTTAATTACTTTTTCAGGAACGACCTTCGCACGTAACCACAGTATCCGTTGTAACCGAGAACTTATGACTAGTTTGAAACCTGAGACTTTATAATACACCATTTAGCATGATTTGTATAGGGCTGTCGAGTTACGTCGCCATCAACGCAGCAAAAGCCCGCCACCCCTATAAATATAGGTCAATATGTGCAAATTTACTAAAATGTCATGGGGAGAATAGCCAATAAAACGCTATCAGCTTGCTTAAGGCTCAGCTCACTGCTCGTCCGGGCCTTCCACAGGTTTTCCACAACTGTGCGGATGGTAGTCTGCTTACTTCACCTTGATGTAATCGACAGACTCTACTTTCTTGAGCTCATCACGCAAAAACTCGTCAACGTCGAAGTAGCTAAATAAAATGTGGGCGACTTCACGCTGATCGCCCTGCACCTTCTTTACCCTGATGATATGCAGACCAAAGCGCGACTCAATTAACTCACTAGTTTCGCCAGGCTGCAAATTAAAGGCAGCCTCGATGAATTCCGGCGGCAGATCTGTATTAGTGCGACTAATGAGGCCAATAGTGCCACCATTTTCACGAGTTAGAACATCGTCGGAATAGTCTTTGGCGATGGTCTCGAACTTGGCGCCATCGGTAAGCTTCTTGTTGGCAGCCTGGGCTTTTTCGATGGTATCGCGGTCAAGTACGCTCGGCAGACTTTGGCGCGTGAGTTGGGCGCGGATCGTTCGCCTAAGGTCACCGATACTCCAGTCGTAGGACGAGCGCAAAATTTCTTCCAGCGCCTCATCGGAGTCGCCAATGCCACCTTGACTGCGTATGACCTCGATCTGTCGGTTAATTTCCTCTTCAGTAATCGTAATGCCTTGGTTGGATGCAAGCTGGCGAGCAAGCGCGTCGAGCTTAACCTTTTCTAGCGCCTGTGCTTTAAGCTCTCCAATCAGCTTCTGGCCCTCAGATGATCCAATATCCACACCTTCTTGATCATAATTTTTAAAATAAAACAGCGAGTAGCGTAACTCAAACAAATAATCCTCGTAGGATATGAACCTGCCGTCGACTTTGGCGACCGGGAACGGCACGATCTGGCTCACCTGATAGGCAAAGTTGCTGGTACTCTGGTACCGGTAAAGTAGCAAGCCAGTAAAGCCGATGGAGCCGAGCAGCAAGCCAACCACTATCACTATCGAGACAATCACCACCCTGTGCTTAGAATGTTGCAGCGGATAAATAAACCGGCGCGCACCCGCTAGTACTTCTTCGCGGTGTTCGGCAACAGTGTCACTCGTGATGCGCGGCGTGCCCTCGCTGTCGTTTTGTGTAGCCTTCTTTTTTGCTACTCGCTTCGAAACCACTGGCAGTTTGCTTATTGCCTTTAACGCTTTTTTCTTAACCATACTGTAATTTAACTAATCCTTGTCTTGGGCGACATCCTCGCCCTTGAATGCGTACGAGGTAAGGCCCTGTTCTTTGATGATCTTCACGATCTTTTCTTGCACATCTTGCGGATGATGAATTTTGTCCATCACCAGGTCACCCACAAAGGTTTGCACTAGTATTGTACCAAATCCCAGCAATGTTTCTTGAATACCGTTGATCTGGTAGTTGATGTTTTGGATTTTATCGAGACCAATATCCACCACAGACCGGTTAAACAGGCCCTTCTGTGACACCTGAATAAGGCGCTGGTCAGTCACGATAAATATTGAGTAATTCCAGCCTATCCAGCTGTAAAACAAAAACACGCCACCGGCAAGCATGCCAAGTGGCACAAACCAGAAATACGCCAGGTTAATCTCCTCGCCTAGGATACTTGGAAATAGTTGATAGGTTTGGGCCATGATCGGCAACATTCCGATCAGCATGCCAATCAGAACGGCGATCAGACCGTGTCGCATTACCACTGGGTGGCGATGAAAAGCCATCAGCACTTCTTCGTCTTCATGCTGGCCATCAAAGACTGGTTTAAAATCTGACATGTTTGCATTATAGCGAAAAGCGTAAGCCAATTATAGGTGCTGCGCTTTTCGTTGCAACTGGCGTACTATATTGGTATAAATCGCTTTGTCGGCATGAGTTCATAGTCTTGGAAGGTACAAGATTCGTGATTAGGCGCATAAATTCAGATTCGAAACTGATCACCATGTGCGCTACAATTGCCTGCAGCGGCATTGGCCGCCAAGAACACATGTCCTGGTAGTTCAATGGATAGAACAAGTCCCTCCTAAGGATTAGATCCAGGTTCGATTCCTGGTCGGGACACCAGTCTTTATGCCTCATGCAATGGGGCGTAAAGATTAGTCATCTCGCGCAAGCGAGATATCGAACCGTAACAGGTTCGCTCACTCCGCGCAGCTCTTCCTAGTCGTCTCGCGCAAGTGATTATCGAGAAAAAGAGGGTTTGATACCCTCTTTTTGTTGAGCGTTTTAACGACAAGCTACTAAACTCGAATTTAGTAGAATTACTACTATTGCTACTGTTAAGCTGCGCTCATACACTTTAAGTACGGACACATCAAGCCATGAGTCACAACGTCGACATCCACCCCGCCCAAGTAGAAATCCTGCGCAGCCTGCTCTTTAGCCCGGAAGAAAGCTACAGCGCGCTCTGTGAGCACACGCGTCTCAGCTCCGACCATTTTAATTTTCATATCAAGAAGCTGGTTGAGCTCGACCTGGTTACTAAAGTAGGCAAAAATTATACGTTAACTGCCAAAGGTAAAGAACACGCCAAC
>CAZHXE010000060.1:0-7281 GCA_964536005.1 uncultured Candidatus Saccharibacteria bacterium | reverse complement strand
CCTCGACTGCAGCAACATGTATGAGTGTTCCGGTCGTATCACCTGGCGTCCATTGGTCAAACCACACAGATAGCGCAGTCCAGGTGCGCGTAGTTTCAATTAGTACGGGAGCCGACCAGGTAGTGCCTCCGTCGCTCGATTTACTGTATGCGAGGTCTTGACTTGTGGCATCAACATAGAATGCATACCCAGTCTGCTTGTCAACAAATGCAACTGAGGGACTTGGACCAAATTCATCGGTAGCGTCAAGCAGTGTCGCGTCGATAGTCACTTCGTTATATGACGCCTCTGGAGCAACACTGTTGCCCATAATGTCATCAAGGTCGTCGTTATACCAAACAAAGAAAATGCGTTGGTCTGCTGTAAAGCCCGAGCGAACATTTTTGATGTCATCAATCACACCATTGAGCCGTGCGCTTTCGGCCGACCAAGTCGTGCCACCGTCTGTGGAGCGTTTATAGTACACGCTTGTGGTGGCATTTAGCGTACCGCGCACATAGGCAACCGTTATCGATCCGTCAGTATCATCTACCACTACACTCGGAGCAATTACCGTTGCGTTATCTGTGAATAGCTGTCCACCTGTTGACCATGTTCGAGCTGTGTCGCTAAAAATTCGAAATTCCATATCGTTAGTTGCAGCAGCAGGATTATTACTAAAACTTAAGTACACATCGCCCGTCGATTTCCTTATTGAGGCCGAGAACCATTGATCATAGGTGGTGTTTTCCGTTAAGGCAGTAATACTTGTCCAAGCTCCTGCCCAAGTGTCGGTTGCCTCGCTGTATACTCGTGATTCAATTGTGTTACCTGCAGTGTTGGCGCGTATAGCAAGGACGTCATCGTTAGTCAACAGGGGCACAAGTTGTACCTGATCGATCGCTGCAGCACTCCAGCCTGCAGGGGTATTGACCGTCCAGTTGGCACCGGCATTAATGGATTTACTCACGATACCACCAGCAGGGGTTGTAAAATTCGATGCTATAAACAGATAACCTGATGCACCCTTTGTAATCGTAGGCGGGCCGTCGGCTGCTTGCGTAAATGCTGTCGCAGTTTGTGCAATGACCATACTGCCGCGTAGTGTATCGGTGCTGGTGTCTAGATAGGTGTAGTGAGTATCGTCGGTACTGCTCTCCACTGCAGCAATATGAACGAGCCTGCCGGTTTCATCGCCAGGCGTCCATTGGTCGTACCAAATAGCAACACCGTTCCAGGTACGTGCGGTATCGATTACTACTGCGGCTCCCCAGTTTGCTCCACCATTGGTTGTCTTGCTATATGCTAAGTCTTGCGAAGTTGCGTCGATGTAAAACGCATAGCCCGTTTGGGCATCGGTGAAGACCACGCTCGGGCTCGGTGCGTACTCGTCGGTAGCATCAATAATAGTAGCGTCTATAGTAACCTCAAGCGCGTCTGAGGCGATCTGCCACTGCCTGGCTTCCGTGAAGTAAGTCTCATCATCGTTATTCGTAAGTTCGGCAGGCCCGAGCAAATAGAATTCAGGCGCTATATCTGGCGCGTCAAATTCGTACGTAAGTGTAACGGTCTTTTCGGCGTTCGTATCTACATACCATTCTAAAATTGTTTGGTCCCCTGTGTCTTCTTGGCTGAACTGGGGTGCACCCTCGATTTGTTTCACTTTAAATTCTTTTGGTACAACCTCACGCACGGTGCCGCTAAACGGCTCGCTGGTGTTGAGCTCAAGTGCCATTGTGTATGTTTCGATAGGGTAAATACGCGTTGGTCCGGTTCTGCGCAGAGAAGCTTTTGGTGCCTCCTCGACCCGGATTATGTCGGTGATCGAATATGTGCCATTGCTAGTCTCGGCGTGTAATGTCAAAACATAATTGCCTGCTTGTTCAAGCAACTGGCGTGCAGCATAGTCCGGGTCAATGTGCGGACCGTATTCTTCGCATAAATTGCTTTTAGTGATCAAGTTATTATCGGTAGAGAGATTTACGACTGAGTCATCAGGCTTGGTAATGTCTAAGCTTAATTTTGCATCGCACACAGTAGCGCCGTACTCGTCGAGCACGGTCATAGCGAAGTTGGCGTCGTCGTTTACTTTGTAGACCGTCTTGTCGCTGTTGAGTGCAAGAACGCCCCAGAGGAAGTCCTGAGTTGTAGTCTTGCTGGCACCAAGCGGATCTTCCGTCGTGATCTTCAGGCTATATCCACCAGGTTCCATTGAAGGAGGAATAATATCAAAATGGGCTATACCGTGTGTTGAAATTTTTTGATTACTGTCCAGCCATTCAATATCGCCATCTGCGGTTGCGATCTCTGTGCCTTCGTCGTCTGTCAAAACTGCTTTAGTTGTGATAGCCGTATTGTCGATTACATCATCAGATAAAAGCTTTCTAGTGATGGTCTCGAACACATGATCGGTTGGGTTTTTAATGATAATGTTTGCGGCGATCTCAGAGTCGCTGCTCACAATTGGCTGTGCACCAGTAGTAGGCTGATTAGCGTCGTTAATAAGCGTCGTAGTTACTTCCATGGCAGCCCCTACCTCGTATGACCACGCGAATCCATCCACCAAAATAGTGGTGTTGTGCTGTTGGGAGCCTGGTGTAATACGGACAGCAAGTTGGGTAGCGTTTTTAGTGAATGCCTCGTCGAGTTCAAGCGTAAGCAGTTGCTGCCCCTGCAGAATTTCGCCGTACTTCACGTTGTGATAGGGTAGCCAGCTTTTCCCGTTATCGGCTGATATTTCGATTGCCAACAGAGTGTCGAGTGTCAAGTTTTGGGCGTTGTCTCCAAATGCATTTGGTTTTTGGGCACCAGGGCGCTCATTGATTTCAACCGGGTCAGTCGATGGTTCGCTTAACGTGGGATCCTGAGCAACAGTTAACTTAGCTGCGTCTTCGGACTCAACGTACAGGGCAACATGCAAGTAGCTTGCTGTAGGGTTATGCTCTTGATTACGTTTAAACCCAAAACAGGTCAGGCTTCCTATGCCCTCGCTGGTTTGCGCAGCAATATCTGGCTTAATTGACTCGACAGTTTGCTCCAGGTCTATGCTTGGCTGTCCTATTGCAAAATGAGGATTGATCCAATTTTGGTCACCAGAACAAATATCTGGCGCAACAGAGAACAGCTTGCCGGGATCATCGGTTCTAGCGGCGGCTTTTGGGGTGATTACTACTGCAAGTGCCACGAGCGCCAGGAGGCCATAAATTACTTTTTCACGCGTAGAAAGTGGCGCAATTAAATGCTTAAGCCAAGTCCAAAACCGCCAGTGCAATCTAGCGTGAGAATAGTACGTCAATTTTTTGCGTAAATTTATCACCTTACGGTCAACACCCCTGTCCCACATCACGAGAATAATCTGCTAAAAGTGCGTCTGCACTAAACAATCGTCACTCTTGTCTAACAACCGATACCCACACTGCTCTTATCTCTTATGCTATTTTACGGTCTTGGCTGGCTTAAAACAAGGCTCAAACGCTGTGGAAAACAGTAGTAATGCATGCTTTTGGCTTAACAAAAAATATGAAAAATAGAGCACAAATAAAAAACTGCTTTCAAATGGGTTTTACATTGAAAGCAGTTTTATTGTTTTAGCCCAGTACGATCGATAATACGTTTCCTGAGATCATCGCAAGCCCTAGGAGCGAAATAATAATCGTCCGAGGACTACGTAGAATGGTTTCCTTTGATACCATTTTAGTTTCCTTTTGCCTTTTAGTTTTTGTTTTTTGTCAATCTAGCTAAAGTTTATCACGCTCATGCTTAAATGTCAACGATAATTCATTTTGCAGAACGTGTTTGATGCCTAAGCAAATCTATGGTCAAAGCCGCCGTCCATGAAAACGGTGCGATCCCTGCCGCAAAGCCATCAAGCGGCGAAAAATATTCGCTAAAGCCAGATTTGCGAACCAGGTCCAGACTTGTCTGACGAATCTGGTGCGCCTCAGATAAGTAGCCGTATCTTTCCAGGCCATCGGCAATAAGCCAGTTAGTATTGAGCCAAGTCGGGCCCTGCCAGTAACGACGATGATTAAAGTATGGTGAATTGCGCGGTACGCTCGGCACAGGATAGTTGGTCGCAAATCGATTTGGGTCTTTTAGCTGCGCAACGAGTAGGTCGGCTTTCTCTTTAGAGATAACGCCAGAATAAAGCGGCATAAGCGATTCAATTGAGGCTACTTTAATCGGCTGGCGCGTTATGAACATTCGCGAATAGAATGTGTGGTCATGATCGTCCCATAAATCATTAATCGCATGAGAAGCTTTGTTCATGTAGCTCAGCGTAGCTGAGGGGATACGCTCACCAATCTCGTCGGCAATTTCACCCACCAGCGTGTTGGCGCGAATTAGAATAGCATTATAAAACACATCTTCAATAATGAAGTGCGAACGTATTAAAATACGATTAATATCATATTGCTTGCGGCGTAGCCTACGCACCACACTAAATAACATAAGCGATTCGATGGTAGACATGCGTTCATCAGGGGAAACTTGGCGCGTGTCGTTTCGTAAATGTTCTAGCACCGCATCGAAATGTGTAATCTCCACAAGTTTTATCCAGAGCGGCTTTTGCTCTGCATGCATGGTTTCCATCCAAGGCGGCGTATTGTCTAAGCCTGTTTCCCAAGGATGAATGAGTATTACTAAACCCTCGGCATGCGGATTACGTTCTCTGTAGAGCCATTCATGATACGCAATGAGGTGTGGCCACACGGTTTTATACCATTCGCGTCGTTCGCTTGCTTTAAGCTGCTTGCCAATACGGACAATCGCCTCTGCCAGCATAGGAGGCTGCGTAATGCCGCTAGTCTGCACCGCATCAGGAGCGTATATAGATTCTTGTGAGCCCCACAAACCCGACCCGTTGAGCCCGTTACCATCTTTACTAAATATCATGTGTGGCAGCATGCCATTTGACCATTGCCCCCTAAACAACGACAAAATTTCTTTTTTAGCGCGCTCAACGTCGTAATGGCTGAGTCCTATTGCAATAAAACACGAATCCCATAGCCACTGGTGTGGATACACATCAGGCGCTGGACGTGTCCAGTTGCCGACATCGTTATACTTTAAGACTTCCTGGGCTCGGCCTAGAAGTTCATCATGCATCATATAAAAGCATTATAGGGCTAATGCTTAATAGGCGTCTACCGTGTTTTAGAGCAGGGCTTAGCGGAAATTCGTAAAATTGAGGGGAAAGTCGAACGGTGCTTCTCGCAGTGTTTTCATAGCAACCTGAAGTTCATCTTTGCTAGCAGAACTGACGCGAACTGTTTCGCCCTGAATTTGTGCCTTAACCTTTGGCAATGTGTCGCGCAGGAGCTTAGTGATTTTCTTGGCCTTATCCTGGTCGAGTCCATGTACAAACGGCACCTGCTGCCTCAGCACCATACCGGCCATTTCAGGCTTTTGCTCGAGGCTAATGATTTTTTGCGAAAGCTCCCGCTTTGCTAGTTTTGTGCGGAGCATGTCAATAATCGCATCAAGCTGGTACTCGCTGTCAGCTTCGAGCGTGAGAGCCTGCTTTTTCTCATCGCTATAATCGATCGACGCTCGCGTACCTTTAAAGTCGTAGCGATTAGCCATTTCACGGCGCGCTTGGTCTACGGCATGGTCAAGCTCGGCCGCGTTATATTCAGATTCAACATCAAAACTAAATGTGGTTGCCATACTTCTTGTACCTATCTTAAACTTTTACACATATAAGTGTATACTACTCCCAGTTATGACATATAAATTTGCTGATATCGAAAAAGCTGCACAGCAGCTGCGGGCTGACGTTGAAAAAAATGATCAGCCACAATTAGTGCTTAAAGACCCAATTTTGAAGTCGCTGTATGCAAGTATTGTGCAGCGCGACCCTTCAGAACGCCGAGATTTTGGCCAAGAAGTAAATAACTTGAAAGATGAGATCACTAGCCTGGTGGATGCGAAAATTGCTGCACAAAAATCGGACAATATTTCTGCGATCGATGTGACTGCGCCATTTGACGAGAATCAGGCTCCAACTTCTACAGAACTGCTCTCTGCTGCGCACGGCAGTATCCACCCCCTTTCGCAGGCACTTGAACGGGTGTTAAACATCTTTGAAGCCATGGGCTTTGCTGCGCTTGAATCGCGGCAGCTTGATGACGATTACCATATGTTTGGTGCGCTGAATTTCCCAGAGGGTCATCCAGCCCGCGACGACTACGATACGTTCATGACAGAAGAAAGCCTCATAGCTCCTGCCCATACCTCAACCATGCAAAACCGCGTATTGCTAGAAGGCAAAAAACTCCTTGAATCTGGCCGACCAATCCAGGTTGTGGTGCCGGGCCGTTGCTTCAGAAATGAAGATGTCGATGCCAGACATGAACATACGCTACATCAAGTAGAGGGCGTCATGGTCGACAAAGGCATTAACACTGGCAATCTAATCGCTACTCTGCAATCGTTCCTAGAAGCCTTCTATGGTCAAAAGCTTGAAGTCAAAACTCAGCCCGCGTACTTCCCATTCGTAGAGCCAGGCTTTGAGTTCTCTATGAGCTGCCCATTCTGCCAAAAGAAGGGCTGTCAGGTCTGCTCCCAGGATGGCTGGATCGAAATTTTGGGCTGCGGCCTTATCCATCCAAATGTTCTTAAGGAAGCCGGTATTGACCCTAGCATCTATACGGGCTTTGCTTGGGGCTTTGGTCTCGACCGCTTGGTCATGATGCAATATAACATTGACGACATTCGCTGGTTCCATAGTGGCCGCATCGATTTTCTGGAGCAATTCGCATGAAATTAAGTAAAAAATGGATAGAACAATACACTAACGTCACGCTCAATAACGATGAGTTGGTTAAGTGCATCGGCGCTCAGCTTGGCGCGGTTGAAGGCACGGAAGACTGGTCGAGCTATTTTGACGACACGATCGTAGTAGCCGAGATTGTCGAGGCCGGAGACCATCCTGATGCAGATAAGCTAGGCGTGTACACGATCAAAATAAATTCAAAAGGCGAAACTCGCAATTTGGTTGCAGGAGACAAAACACTTCGTGTAGGGGATAGGGTAGGCTACATCGCACCTGGCGCGCGCGTCCCGCTCTCAGTTCAGCAGGGCGAGCCATTCGTGATTACCGAAAGAGAGCTACGTGGCAAAGTAAGCCAAGGCATGCTGGGCTCGGGCAAGGAACTCTTACTGAATGATGACCATAACGGCGTCATGAAGCTTGATACCTCTGCTGAGTTAGGCATGCCACTCAAAGAGGCATATAACTTAGACGACTTTATTATTGAGGTCGAAAATAAGATGTTTACTCACCGGCCTGATTTATTC
>CAZHXE010000059.1:2620-7390 GCA_964536005.1 uncultured Candidatus Saccharibacteria bacterium | reverse complement strand
GTTTTTATCAGGAGCGGAGCAACGCGTCTAAAAAGATTGAGCAAGTCATTATTCTTGGCGGCGGCGCCAATATGCCTGGACTCGCCGACTTTTTAACCGACCATATCCGCATACCTGCGCGTATGTGTAACCCATGGCTCAACATGAGTTTTGGTAATTTACAGCCCCCTCATCAGCTCGAAAAAACCCTGTACGCAACCGCTTCTGGCCTCGCCCTAATAGACCCTAAGGAGATAGCCAATGATTAACCTGCTCCCTCCTGAATCAAAACAGGCAATCAAGTTTGCACGCATAAATGTAATATTGGTCCAGTACGTTGTAGTGGCTATAATTACAACAATGGTAATCTGCTCACTCCTCATGTTTAGCCGCGCATCCCTTATGTCTGCAAAACACGATACAGAAAAGCTGCTTGAGTCTGACCATGTTCGAATTGCCGAACTCGAATCAATCAGTGCGGACGCAAAGAGCCTTTCGGAGACCGTCACCACTATCAACAAGCTGCTCGATAAGGAAATACGGTTCTCGTATCTGCTTAAAGAGATCGGGGCCGTCATGCCACCTGGCTCAACGGTTTCGGGCTTAATCCTAAACCAAGACCAGTCACAACCAGTTACCTTTTCAGTATTATTGGATTCCGCAGAAACCGCAGGTGTACTGCAAGAAAACTTAGTCGAATCAAAATTGTTTCAAAGCGCAGATATTTTAAATGTTTCACGCTCTGGTACGTCTGACCCGCGCTACAACTACGCGGCAAACGTGCAAGCTTACTACGATCCTGCCACACCGCTATCAGCTATTGATGACCCAGTTCCGGCAACGGAGGCCCAGTAATGAGTCGGTCGAAAAAGGCTTTCTTAGCGCTACTTGGCACGCTCGTTGCAGTAATTGCCGCTGGTGTTGGCGTATTTTACTTATTCGACAAACAGCTCGTCACGATGAATCATGACATCTCAAAACTTAAAGCCGAACAGACCGCGGCTCAGTCACAAATCAACTCATACGAAGCAACCAAGAAAAAAGTGGAGGAGCTAGCTTTTGTTAGACAATTGGCCTTCGAGGTATTGCCTGGTGAAAAGGAGCAGGCCAACACCGTAGCCGAGCTCAAGAAGTTTGTGATAGACGCCGGCATGATCTTTGAAGCACTCACATTTACTGGCGAATCCTCTGCGATAGGTGGCGGCGGTTCATCGCAGACGCAAGCCGCAGACGGCATTAATGGTGTACGAGTTTTACCCGCCAGCATTCAGATTGCGGCAGGCGCGACATATGAGCAAGTACTCTCGCTCTTGCAAAAAATCGAGACCAACCAGCGCAAGATGCAAGTTACAGAACTTACACTTGTACCCGATGAAACAGGCACAAAGTTTTCGACCATTACTATCAATGTAGATATTTATCTAAAAGCAGGATCATAGAAGGTATAGGGGACAAACATGAAAATTTTTGGATCAACTAGCTTTGACTATCGCAAGCTCGGCGTAAAGGGACTGGTCTTTGCATTTACTTACCGGACTATCATTGCCAGCGTTGTCATATTAGCCGTAGGCGGATACGCCATCCACCGTATCTCGATTTTGTCGCAACCGGAAGTTGATAAAAAGCATCTGAACAAGCTACTGAGTGAGGTCAAGGAAGTGAAGTTCGACACCGCGGCGATCGAGCGAATCCAAAAACTCCGTGGCTCTAACGTCGACATTAAACCGAACTTCTCTGACCGCGACAATCCGTTCGACGAATAGTTTTTAGATGTCACTTGGGCGATGGCTTGAATGCCTTCGCTGGTAGTCTTCATGCGCCTCGATCACCATCTTGGCTACCATATTTGGGTCTGGCGTGAGTACAAAACGAAAGTTAGATGCCTCACCCGCTGTCTCGATTTCGATTGTGCCATAACGGAAAAATGCCGCCAATAACCCAACCTGATCTACCGAAACGTCTTGAACTTTTGCGAGATTTAACTGCGAAACTTGTCGGTTTAGGAGTGAAAACTGTAGCACTTGAATGATATTTTCGTTAGTAAGGACAAGTTCGTTACGTGTGTACACATACACACCGACGTACGTAAAGAGAGCCATAAGCCCGATTAAGCTACCGAAGATTATTCCATAAAGCGCATCAGAGAAGTTAAGTATTGGTGTCTCGAGCCGCACGGCTACGTACAAAACCGCAAGCAGCACAACCATACTAAGCGCACCTGTAAAATAAATTCCGATTAAACCAATCGGGTGGCGACGCACTTGGTGTAATATCTGTTCGTTTCTATCGAGGTCGAGAATATCTTGGGTTTTCATGTATTCTTATCTTTCAAGCCAACTATACCACATTTACAACAAACTTTCTTGTGAATCATTTACCTGCCTTTTTAAGTGTCTATACGCCTTAGGAGTCACACGACGGCCGCGCGGGGTACGCTCAATAAAACCAAGCTGCATTAAATATGGCTCGTAAAAATCTTCAACCGTAGTGGGCTCCTCAGCAGTCAGCGCCGAAATTGTAGTTAGGCCAACCGGGCCTCCGTTGTAGTTGTCGATTATCATCTCAAGCAATCGCCTATCCGAATGGTCCAAGCCCATTTCATCGACCTCGAGCATGTTAAGCGCCTGCATTGATTGATGATGATCAATTATGCCGTCGCCATTTACGTCCGCGTAATCTCGCGCGCGTTTGAGTAACCTGTTGGCGATACGAGGCGTGAGGCGCGCGCGTTTGGCAAGCTCAATAGCGGCCTCGTTGGCAAGTTCTACATTCAGAATTTTGGCGCTGCGATGTAAGATCTGCTCAATTTCCTCGTTGGAATAAAACTCAAGTCGATGTATGAGCCCAAAACGATCACGTAGCGGTGCGGCAAGCGCACCTGTTCGTGTGGTTGCTCCAATGACAGTGAATTTAGGCAAATCCAAGCGTAGGCTGCGTGCTGAGGGGCCTTTGCCGAGCATAATATCGAGCTTAAAATCTTCCATCGCGGAATAGAGGACCTCTTCCACTTGGCGATTTAACCGATGGATTTCATCAATGAACAGAATGTCATTCGCTTGCAGGTTTGTAAGCAAGGACGCAAGATCACCGGCGCGTTCGATGGCAGGGCCAGAGGTTATTTTCATCTGTGTGCCCATTTCGTTAGCGATAACTCCAGCCATTGTCGTCTTGCCTAAGCCTGGTGGGCCATACAGCAAAACATGGTCAACCGGCTCGCCGCGTTTTTGTGCGGCCGCAATCGCAAGTTGCAAATTTTGCTTCAAGCGCTTTTGGCCAATGTAGCTGCTAAAGTCCTTGGGCCGAAGTGTTTCCTCTACGCGAACCTCATCGTCACTCGCTTCATCTACTTGCGTGTTGATTATGCGCTCAATACTCAACGTGATAGCTCCCTAAGCGCCGCCGTTATGCGCTGCTCAACAGGCAATTCCGTGCTAATACCGGATAGACTTTGCATGGCCTGGTTGCGCGAATAGCCAAGGGCGATCAAACCCTCTAGCGCATCGTCGCCGCCAAACTGGCCATCTACCAAGAAGTTCTCCGTGCCCATAGCGCCAACTTTGTCCTTAAGCTCGACAATGATTTTTTCAGCACCACGCTTGCCTACACCATTTGCGCCGACTATGTATGCGACGCTACCGCTTGCGATAGCTGCCCTAATTTCACCCGGGTTACCAAGACCAATAATACTCATAGCAACCTTTGGGCCAACGCCTGAAACAGTAATAAGTAGTTCGAACAGACGTTTTGCCTCCAGGTTATCGAAGCCGTATAGGTCCTGGCCATTTTCACGAACGGCAAAATGTGTGAATAGCTTAATACGTGAGCCCAAAATGCAGCTTTCAAGTGTCTGCTCACTAACTCGAACTTGGTACCCGAGCCCTCCGACGTCAATGACAACGCTGTCAGTCCCTCTGTCGGCCACCTCGCCAAATATGTGTGCAATCATGAATATAATTATACCATCTTACGGACTGAGCAGCGATTAAGGCTTATGCTCCTGAATGCATCGCGTGTGTGATGGCGGCGGCAAGGGCGTCGGCGCAGTCATCGGGCTTGGGTATCTCGGTCAGAGCCAGCAAGACCCTAACCATTTCCTGCATTTGCTTTTTATCTGCCTTGCCGTAACCAGTTATGGTTTGTTTAATTTGCAGCGGCGTATACTCGTGCACGAGCAACTTGGCCTGTGCTGCTGCGAGCAGAACAACTCCACGTGATTGGCTCACACTCATTGCAGTTGTTACATTTTGCGCGAAGAAAAGTTTTTCGATTGATAAGACTTGCGGTTGGTGGTCGGCAATAATTTCGGTGACATTGGCATAGATATCTGCCAGACGGTCATGCATGAGGTCGGTTGATGGCGTACTAATAACACCTGCATCGATTAATGTATACCGACCATCACGACAGTCGAGCACGCCAAAACCCGTGGTAGCCGTTCCAGGATCGATACCAAGAATACGCACAGCAGGACGTGCCATTACAGCCCGAGCAAACTAGCCAGAATGAGTACTACGGCCACGATTAGTAAGACGAACGCTAGCTTCGAAAGCACTTCGAATGCCCATGCTAGCACTTTAAAAAGCACCACCGATACAATAATCCAAAACAATAAATTCGCGCTCGCCGACAAAAAATCAAAGCTGCGCAGTGTCGCGCTTTTAGAGCCGTCAGCCAACATAGTGCTTTGCTCTTTTAAAAACGAGAATGGAAAACCCTTTGCTTCCTGGAGCATGCCGATAGAGCAGTTTGCACTAACACCCTGAATGCATGATTTTGCATTTGCAAGCTGAT
>CAZHXE010000059.1:0-2610 GCA_964536005.1 uncultured Candidatus Saccharibacteria bacterium | reverse complement strand
GACACTGCTCTTAAGCAATGATGAAACAGTGAGCATTACGCCACCCAAGCTGGGCAGCAATACTTTTTGGATCACTACCAACCCCCTAGTCGATATTGAAGTCAATGTCGAAGTTTGAGAACGTATTTACCACGTCATCAAGCTCATCAATGGCGTCCATAATCTTCATGATTTTATTGGCCTGCACCTGGTCGTCAACTTTGATTACAGAATTTGGAACATATTGAAGTTCATAGTCGATAACTTCTAAACCTGCGTCTTTAATGGCATCCCGTACCGTACCGAGCAGCTTCATGTCTGTATATACAATGATTTCACCCTCGTCTTCCACAGCATCGTCTGCCCCTGCGTCCAAAATAGTGAGCAGCGCTTCCTCGCCGCTTGCCTTAACAGTTATGACCCCCTTGCGCGTAAACTGAAATGCAACGCTGCCAGATTCTGCCATATTGCCGCCATTCTTGTTGAACGCCGTTTTTACATCTGTAGTAGTGCGGTTGCGATTGTCGCTTGCAGCTTCGACAATAATGCCGACACCACCTGGACCGTAGCCTTCAAACAGATACTCTTCAATTGGGCCGCCACCAAGCTCACCGGTGCCACGCTTGATGGCTTTGTCGACGTTAGCATTTGGCATGTTTGCGCCTTTTGCCTTCTCAATAGCCAGCGCTAGTGCTGGATTCATGAGTGGATCGCCACCGTTTTTAGCCGCAATTGCAATTGCATTTGCCAGCCGTGTAAACTCTACGCCCTTCTTAGCATCGTTACCGGCCTTTTGCCGCTTGATTTTTGCCCATTTTGAATGCCCTGACATACTATTCGCTAGCCTCCTCTGATACGTAATTAGGCTTTATTGGCTCAATTATACCAGATTGATTCTGGTTTTTGCGCGCATGCGTGTATAGGAATACTGTCGCCAGCATAGTCATGTAAATGATCATGAGTTGTGGCGTCGTAAGCTTTACCGTCACCAGTGCCCATTTTACTTGCGCTAAAAATGCTGTCACATTCGTAACAAATGCAAGCAGAAGGTACGTTGGCCACATGAGGATCCAGGCCAGCTTGAATGATAAAAAATATGCCATTCCAGTCAAAAATGTCGACAACATGGTTAACGGGATGAGCGGCAAAACTATAAGGTTTGAGAGTAATGCAATTAACGACAGCTCCCCAAAAACATACATTATTACCGGCATAGTCACCATTTGTGCCGCAGAAGTTTCCAATAAAGTTTGGGCAACCAAACCAGGTTCGCGCTGTTTGTATATTCGGTGCTGCAGGAGTGGAGCAATAATTAGCACACCGATAAATGCCGTCAGTGACAAAAACCAACCGATGTCGTACCACACGTATACTGGCCGCAAAACTGCACTTAGACTACTTGAATATAGTATGAGCAACCACGGGTTGACCGAGCGATTGTAATACCACGCTAGCAATCCTACACCCGACACAACAACGGCACGCAAAATTGACGGACTCCATCCAGTAACCATTACAAAAGACGCAATAAGCACGCAACTATACATTAAGGATTGAAAGCGCGAAAACCTGCCGAGCAATCGACGCGAAGCAGCGACCAAAATAGTAAGGTTATAGCCCGACACTGCAACAATATGCGTAAGCCCTACCGTCGATAGCTGGTCAACCAACGTATCGGGCAGCAGCGAGCGTACTCCAATTAAAAACCCGAGTCCAAGCGACGCCTCTGGATCGGGCACTACAGAATATATATTATGCATAAAGCGTGATCTAAATTGAGCAATTGGCGACCGATCGTGCTCAAGCACTGTAACCTCTGCAAAGTACATGCTTCCCTGCCATGATGCAAAACCATCATAAAGTTTGGCGCTAACCGTCACTTTATCGCCTCGCTGCACCTGCTTAACAAACGAACGAACTTTGATTTTTGCGAACAAATCCGTCTGATTCAATTGTGTATTTTCTATAAAAAACTCAAACTGCCCCGACTTATGATAGGTCGGGTCCGATGAAACGGTGCCGATGACAGTAGTGCGCTCACCTTGTTGAGCATATAAATATGAATGGCGCGCCAAAATATGGCGCGCATGCATGCAAGAACAACCAAGCGCGCAAATGAAGGCAGCCAGAATAAACATTGTCGTAGGCAGTACATTGCTATGTTGGCTTGTTTCAGCTCGTCTTCTGTTAGCTACTGCCAGAAGTATGGTTGAGACTCCTAGAGAAAATCCCCCTATCAAAACAAACGGCTGCGCACTAAACCAGGTATGCCGAGCGGCAAACACACCGATAAGCGCTCCAAAACTGCTGCTAACTATAGCCTTGTGAAAAACTACTCCCATGTAGCATTCAGCCTACAAGCGCATACGTGACGTGCATAGATATATAGTTAAATTCTCATATAGTTTTCATGTCTGCATATAGACAAAGCGAGACGCAAAAAATGCTTCATGAAAAGCATAAGAAGCTTGACTTGGCTAACAATGGGTATATTGTAAAAAGTATCATGGACGAAGAACCTATACATAACAGTGATTTAAATCAATCTTCGCCTCCTTTGGAGCCCACTGTTTACCCAGTCAGCCCACCCGCTCAACCGCAAACAATTATTAACCCTGCCAACCCCCAAGA
>CAZHXE010000058.1:0-7545 GCA_964536005.1 uncultured Candidatus Saccharibacteria bacterium | reverse complement strand
GCATGAGCAATGTTACGCCAACCCGCTTTAAGATTTTGCGCAACCGCATTACTGTCCCGAGCCCAGATGACGCTGGTCATATCACAAATCAGACCGATAGTATCGCTATGTTCCAATCAAATGGCGGCTCGTATAATGACGTGCTGATAGAGGGCAACTACCTGGGTGGATCAGGCTATGTACTGTACGCCGGCGCCAATCCAAATCCCACTGCTGCTAATGAGCCAAAGAACTTTATAGTACGCAATAACAAGTTCACTACCAAATGGTGGACTAACAGCGGCAACTATGGCCCAATAGCCGCAGCGCCCACCTGGGGCAGCAACGGCAACATTGCCACTGGCAACGTTTGGGCTGACGATTATGGCAGCGGCGGAAATGGCAATACCCCAACTGCATCACGCCAATATCCTTCTGGCAATGGCCCTCGTACGGGTCAGACAATATTCGGTAACTAACACATACAGCGCATTTTCATTGCTAGACACGCAAATTTCGTATATGGTATACGTGGTTCTTTGACATACTCCCGACCAGCGAGGTAATAAACATGAACGAAATTGGCATAATCGCAATGCTTTTGTACGGTACACTCCTGTGGACAACAATCTCTTTGCTCAGTGACAAGAGCACGAGGATCAAAGAAATATATGCCGAACCACGGATAACTTGGCCACTGCTGATAGCTAGCGTTTTGCTGATGGCGCTATCAGGAATTCAGGGCGATGGTCGTCCATTCAACCTGGCGCTCGCCCTCATTGGGGCTGCGTTGTTGGCGGTTGGATACTCCATCTTCTGCTGGGCGCTTTGGACACTTGGTGCAAACTGGGTGCCGGCAATAGGCATTCGCCATAACCACAAGCTTGCCTATAAAGGGCCGTACAAGTTCGTCCGCCACCCCATGTACAGCAGTCTGCTTGTGGCTACTGTCGGCATTGGCGTCATGAGCTTGAATATTCTCCTGCTACTCAGCATGATGTGTTTCTCGGGTGCGTACCTAGTACGCAGCTTTGTCGAGGAGAACGTACTCGGCAGAACACTTGGCGATGAATATCGGGAGTACTGCAGCAAAACTCCCCGCTTCATTCCCAGGCTTGGGAGCTTCATACCCAAGCGTTGAAGGACCCATTCCCATACCCGGGGACGTGCATGCACATCCCCGGGGGAAAAACTAGCACGCCGTTTGCTTGCTAAAAAATTGGACTGACAGCGTGTTATACTACGACTACACCAAACAACAAACAAACATGAATTACGCTAAAGAAATTAAAACACGTCTGATATGGCTCATTATTGGCCTCATGCTCAGCCTGGGCACGGCACAAGTTATTAAGCGCTTCGAGGGCACACTCGAGCAAAATCTGGTGCTCGCCAGTTTTATACCTCTGATTGTATACATGAGTGATGCAGTGGGCACGCAGATGGAAGCAATCATCATCCGCGAGCTCAACAGTAAGCGAAATTTTTCTTTCAAACGCTTTATTAAGAACCAGGTCGTGATCGTACTGACCGTAGCAGTACTTATTGGCATAATCGCTAGCCTGTTTGTAGCCTACATTGATAAATCTTCAGAGCTTGGCGCTGTGATTGGGCTGTCAGTATTCTGTGGTATTGTTTCATCCCTCATAACAGGTACACTGCTCCCCTACACCTTTTGGCGACTTCATGACGACCCCGCGGAGGCCAGTGGTCCAATTGCCACTGTGATACAAGACTTTATGAGCGTGATAATTTTCTTTTTGATTGCAGGCGCGCTGTTAAAGGCTTAGCTTCCGCTATTTAAGCACTAAGTAGTGACGAGTCAATATCGATACCTCGGTCAGGAACTTTGCCCATATCTATACCCGCGTTACCGTCAGGCATAACATAACTCTCTGGTTGTGATGCGAACCAGGTTGGATTTTTGTAATAAGTTTGTTCGGCAGCTTGCTGGCTCAAGCCTGTACCAACGAGTACGTCGATCCAGCCATCACCCGCTTTCGGGTGATAGACTACTTTGTCGCCAGTAATTGTAACTTTCATGTCTTCTACATCCCTGCCGCTCATCGATTGCACGCCTTCCCAAGCAGAACCGGTGCTCGCAATATCAACTATTTGTGTGTGCGAAGGTTTTAGTCCAGATACCATTGTGCCAATCCATGAATCGGTTGATTCATGTTGATCACCTGTGGCAGGTTCTGCAGCTACCGGCGCATCCGAACGCTTGCTGTGTATAAAAGCATCAACGCCATCATTAGTGGCGCTTACGCCAGTTATTAAAAGTACTGCCGCTGCAGCCAGCCTGCCCATACGGGCGCTACGTTGAACGCCAGGAGTGCGCTCCGGTTTAGGTACAAGTCCACGCGCTTCAATCCTCGCCCTTACAACCATACTATCCACATCGTCGGAAGTAAAAGTAGTGTTAACTGGCTCTTTTGCGCCAAGCACACGCATACATTTGCCCGCGATGCGCTTTGCAACGCGCTTGCGTCGGTCACTTGGTGTCTGTGCCTGATCAATTTCCGCTTTCTTCATGGCAATTGTTTGCCCCATATTTCGCAGCTCGTCTCCCAGACCAGGTTGACCCTCATCACCCCTATCCACCAGGGCGCTAGCGTCAACCAGCGCCATACCTGCCGACATATGATAGCGAGTGATTAAGTTCATTTTTTCCTGATACAGCGACCCAAGATCTTTACGAGCTTGCTCATAATGCCTCCAGGTTGCCGAAAAGCGGATTCCAGGTACTTCTAGGTCGCGCTCAATCTGTGCAATTTCTGTAATGGTGGCTTGGATATCACCATCCAAAAGCTCTACAGTACGCTGACAAGCTTCGTTAAGCTCAGCATTGTCATACACAGCAGATTCATGCAAACGATAATAAATTGTATTAACGAAATCTTCAGTTCTTCGGTCACGCGCATGTGGGTCTTCTGATAGTACTTGCCATCGATCAAACCCAGAAGAACCTACTGACACATCTGAAACCACATCATAAAATGCTTGGCCAGTCCTAGTGTCCATGAAGTCGTCACCAAACGACTCTGCGAAATATTGGTGAGTTGCTTGTTGTATAAGTTCATCCGCGCGTAGTCCCGCATTGTCATCAGCGAAAGCTAGCGACTGGGCGTGAATCATGCCGTCAACAAACTGCGGCGTTAGGACATTATCAAGCCATGGCACAATTTCTTCACGTAAATGGGCGTGCGTCTGTTGCACCTGCGCAAAAGCAGCTTCGCGAGCTTGGTCGAGCCTTGGCCAAGTAATCTCTGGTGATTCCAAGCCAGCATCGTACGTCGGCACGGCAATATCACCAGAAAAAACAGCCAACTCGTCAGTTGGCTCGTCTGAGGCTGCATGTGGATCGCGGTCTAGTAATAACATTATAAGTACCATATCACATATCTAGCATGTGGTCAAATATCTCATCTATTATCCGTACGCTTTAGCACTTGAGCATCAAATTTTAAAGCATATTGACAATGTTACTTAAGTTTTTTAAGCGGAGGCATGCGAGCCGGGTCGGGTTGGAAGCAACGCGTGCTCTCAACTCGACCCGGCATTCGCATGCCACTCGCTTGGTTGGGCAGCAGTGAGCGTAATACAACGTTCACTGCTGCGGGTTCCTAATCTTTCTACTCAGGCTGTCTCGGCAACACCCTGTTGCGCCGCAGCCTGTGGAGGCTGGACTATGGCCCGTTCGCTACTGTCACTCGCTTCGAGCGGCACGAACGGGGCCGAAACCTGCTGAATTGTTCGAGCAGGAGCCGCCACGGTATGGCCGTGCTCAGTCTTGTGCCAGAACGACCGTTTGCCAGGATGCAGCAGCTCGTACACCGCCTTGACGGTCGACCAGCTCGTGGCCGCCCACCAGATTGGCAGCATCACCATGTACTTGACGCCGCCTTCGCCCCGCTTGCTCTCCAGGTTGGGAACAGCGAAGATCTGCTGCGCCCACATCAGCGGATTGCCGAAGAAGAGCAGCAACGCCCCTACGTAGAACGTGGGGCCGACGAACAGCTGCGAGATGAAATGCGGCTGTGCCACGAACCACCACGCTGTCAGCACCCAGAACACGGGGTTGAGGAACTGCGTGATGGGCGTGCCGAGCATCAGGAGGTTGAAGGCGATGTAGTTCACCACGCCCATCTTCTGGATGCTAGCACGCGGGTGGCGCAGCCCGACGATGCCGGTCTGCATGTAGCCCTTGATCCAGCGCGAACGCTGATTCACGGCGGCGCGCAAACGGGTTGTTGCCTCCTCGTAGGTGTACGAGTCGAGCATGACAACCTTGAAGCCCTTGCGAGCGAGCACCATGCCCAGGTCGGCGTCCTCAGTGACGTTGTGGGGATCCCACACCTTGTCGCCATTGGTACCCTCGAACGCCAGCTGCCTGAGGACTTCCGTCCGGAAATGGTTGGATGTCCCACCCAGCGGCGGCACGATGCCGAGTTTTGCCATGCCTGGCAAGACCCAGTTGAAGTGCACGTAGTACTCGGCTGCATACATCCGCGACACCCAGCTTGAATCTGGGTTTACGAACGTCAGCCGCGCCTGCAGGCACTGCACCAGCTTGTCGAAATGGCCGTAGTAGCGGAATGCCGCCACGGCCTTGAGTAGCTGCTCGGGTTCGGGCCGATCCTCCGCGTCGTAGATGACGCAGTATTCACCCTTCACATACTGCATGGCGTAGTTACACGCCCGCGGTTTGGTTCGGGGTTCGCCAGGACCAGGCTCGGGAACGATGATGGTCTCGAAGTATTTCGGTAGGCCATGTGTCGCTCGCAAGCGAGCGAGTGCTTCCTGCGTCTGCTCATCGTCCTCCTCGATCAACAGTAGCACTTGGAGGCGCTGCTTGTTGTAGAGGAGCATGCTCATCGACTCCACCAGATGCGGCAGGATATCGCCCTCTTTGTAGAGAGGCACGAGCACCGTGTACATCGGTAGATCCGGATCTTCCGCATCTGGCAATACGAAGCTTGGCACTTTGTAATTGATTGCTGCCAGGTGCAAGACCGCCTTAAAGCCGATAAAGATGGCGAAGAAGGCGATCAGAACGGTCATGGTCATGCGCCCGAAGGTTTCGGGGCCTGCCACAACACCGGCGAACACAAGTGTGGCGACCAGCACCGCAGCTGCTCGAACCTGAGTCGGGGATAGGAATTCCTGCGCCGATGGGCGCGGGATATGCTGTGGTCGAGAACTCGCCACGCTACGTACACCTTCCTGTCTGGCATGGTCGCCAGACCTCGTAATAGGTATTGGCAAATACTTGGGTGTACTTCCCATTGAGCTGGCTCGTGCCGCTCAACGTGTTGTACACCAGATCGTTCCCGTCTTGGCTGCGCCGCATGACGACGACTTGAATGCCGTTTGCGGCGGGATCAGATAGCGAAGACTGCCACAGAGCGTCCTTGTTGCTGCCCTCGTACACGTGGCTGGTGAAGTCGATGCGCGCATCGGTCAGCACCAGCTCATTGCCGTAGGACTCCATGAGGACGAGGCCACCAGAGTAGTTTTCCGCGAGGAAATCGCTCACCTCGGCGGCACTCTGGCTGTAGGATGTTGCTTGATCCGCGAGCGGCTCGCGCCAGGTGGCTACCTGAGCGGGGCCGCCCAGGAGCGTGAACAGGTTTACCGTCACAATCCCCAGGACCAGAAGCGAGGCGTAGCCCGATGAAAGTTTTGGCAGCCGACCCTCGCCTCTTGCCAAGGCCGGACTCACCAGCGTGCCTGTTCTGAGTTTGTCGAACACAACGCCCATGAAATTGCCGATCAGACATGCCACGGGCAGCACCACAACGAGGCCGAAGCGCACGTTGTAGAGCGACCCATGCACCTGCTCCACATGCAGCGGCCGTTGGCCGGCATAGAGTGAGTAGATGAAGAAGGGGATGAACCCGATCATCGACAGCACCGGAAGCGGTTTGAGCGAACGACTCATGAGAGCCACCACGATCAGCGAAATGATCGCCATCCCGATGGCAAAGACATGGACATTCTCGGCCATGGCGTAGAAGTAGGTCTTGAAGGCGATGCCCCAGTTCCCCACCGCGGCTTCTTGCTTGCCGACCCACAGTGCGGGGTCGGCGTACTCGCCACGTTGGAAGTACAGCGGGTCGCCGAAGATGGTGTTGTTCCACCATCCCCACATGATCACGCCGAACAACATGCTGCCACCACTCAGAAGTAGTACATCCTGCATGCGCTTGTAGTTGTAGCGGCGCACGAGCATGACCACGAAAATGACCACGAGCAGCAGCACGACCAGCACCCACGCCTCATAGCGAGTCATGGTCGCGAAGAACGCGGCCAAGGCTGCCCAGGCAATGAAGCCGGTTCGTTCCGTGCTCACCCACCGCTGGATGGCCAACACCATGCCACTGAGGCCGGCGTAGAGCATCATCTCGGTCATCGGCGTGCTCTGCATGTAGAGCACGTTGACGTTGAGCGCGAAGACCAGCATCCCCACCACACCGCCGACCCGCGCCGCGCTTTTGCTATGCGCGTCCAGCAGATCGGTGATGATCTTGTAGATGAAGATACAGGTCAGAACGTACGACACCATCGAAACGACAGTGCCGCCGAGGCCGGAGTAGTACAGCCAGTCGTTCTGGATGAGGGGCATCATGATCACATGCGGCCCCGGCAACCAGACACCACCCAGCTGAGCGAGACTGAAGCCACTCGGGTTGTGGATGACTCGGCGCGCGATCTGCATGTGCGAAATCGCGTCCTTGTAGGCGAGCGTATCGCCCTTTGAATAGAAGTATGCGGCTGCTCCTATAGACACCATGCTGACGATGGCAACTGCCACCGCCAGCACAGGATCACGCAGCGACCTTTTCGCGAGTGCTATCACCCGTCTCCTTTCCAATGGTCATGGGATTCGGATTGAGCGCCCACCAGACCTTCCACAGGTCACGCAGGGAATTCAGAATTACCGTGAGGTTCGCACCGGTCTGTTCGCCGGCCTGGCGAGGGAGATGCGTTACCTCCAACTCGGCCATGACGTACTGATTCCGGTGCATCCTCGCCAGCAGCTCGGGCGTGGTGGTGGCAAAACCACCCTTCAGCTCGGGGACAATGATCTTGAGAACATCACGTCGGAACAGCTTGAAGCCGCAGTCGACATCCTTGATACGGAAGCCGAGCACGTGACGAGTCAGCTGATGCCAACCCCAGCCCATGACACGGCGCTTGAGGCTGTCGGCCCGATGCGCACGAATGCCCAGCACGGCGTCAGCCATCTGGGTCTCCATGACATCGAGCATTAGCGACAGATCGCCGATGTCGAACTGACAGTCGGCATCGCAGAACCCGATCAGTGCATGATCGGTATCCAGGCCGGCTTTGAAGCCGGTGATGAGTGCGGCGCCGTAGCCGAGGTTCTTGGGGTGCGTCACCAGCTCGACGTTGGGATACTGCTCGCACAGCTCCTGAGCCACTTGCGGGGTGCGATCGGTCGAGCCGTCATCGATGATGAAGACGGTGAACGGACCGCCAAGGCCACTCAGGTGCTCCACAATGGCCGAAACCGTTGTGGGCAGGTTGCCTGCCTCGTTG
>CAZHXE010000057.1:0-7593 GCA_964536005.1 uncultured Candidatus Saccharibacteria bacterium | reverse complement strand
TGCACAGTTTAAGTATGTTCCTGGTGGGTGTTTTAGCGACCTGGTATAGCCATAGTCTGGGACAGGCGGTTGCACGTCGCGAGTTTAAAGAGCAACAGGTAAACCTCGAAAAGGAACGACTTGCCAGTCTTATCAATAGTATGACCGATGCGGTGGTGGCAATAGATGTTGATGGCAAAATTGCGCAATATAATGGCGCTGCGCTTGACCTAATAAACAGCAACATTTCGCTAGACGATCATCTGATAGACGAAGTAATGACACTGCAGGACCAGAAAGGTAACCCAGAGTCTGTTGTGCGTTTGGCGAAAAGCCAAAACGGATACGTTATGAGCCGCGATTATCAACTCGTGTTTGGCGAGGAAGATAAAGTTAAACTATACCTGAATATTAGCCCGGTGCGTGGCCCCTTCGGTAGCGCTGATAGTGATGGCTATATTTTGCTGCTGCGCGATATTACGCGCGAGAAGTCACTAGAAGAAGAGCGGGATGAATTCATATCGGTGGTCTCGCATGAATTGCGCACGCCGATTGCGATAGCAGAAGGTAACCTCTCTAACTCTATCTTTGCTGCTAAGCAGGCTAATGCCGAGACAAGCTTGGTAGAATCACTAGAATCATCACATAAACAAGTAATATTCCTATCAGATATGATCAATGACCTCGCAACGTTATCACGTGCAGAGCAGGGCACGCTTAAGACCGAGCCAGAAGATATCAAGTTGTCTGACCTAATCAAAAACTTGGAAGGTGATTACACTACCGAAGCAAAGCAAAAAGGACTTGATTTACGAGTATCAGTTGACGCATCAGCCAAGTCACTTTACTCATCACGTCTGTATGTACGTGAAATTCTCCAGAATTTTATCACTAATGCTATCAAATATACTGAGAAGGGCTCAATTGAAGTACGAGCTGAACAGGTCGGCGACAAGGCAATTTTCAAGGTGACTGATACTGGTATTGGTATCACTACATCTGACCAGAAACTCTTGTTTAATAAGTTCTTTCGCAGCGAAGACTATCGTACTAGACAGAACAACGGTACCGGGCTTGGATTGTACGTCACAGCCAAACTCGCACGCCTGTTAAATGCAGAAATTAAGGTTGAGAGCGAGCTTAACAAAGGCTCGACATTCACGATCATCATTCCGTCGCTGCCTAAGAATACTCACAAACATCAGACAAAGGAATAATCTAGCCGCTCATACTTAGGCGAATTGTCACAGATTATTAGATGTGTGCGATTCGAATACCATCTTACAGATATAACGATCCTTCCACGAGATCTGGTTGGTTTCGTACCGAAAGACAGATAGGGCACTCAGGTAAATGTAAAAGCCCACGCCGAAGAGGAACGTCAATGGTGAAACCATTGTCCGGCTGTTAGTGCGTGTCGCCCAGACAACGAGTATATAGGCGAGGTACACGAAGGTGAACGGTATAAGAAAGAGTGCAGCAAGCTTGGGCGCGGCTGCGGCGGCAGTCAGTGGAAACAACACTGCGAACCAGATAAGCATCATGAATAACAAATGGCGGGAAAGGGATTTACCAAGTTGTGGGTAAATAGTACGTACGGCTGTTTCTTGCTGTGAGAGGAACCGCTTGCGCGATGAGATGCCAAATTTCCAGCCCGACATAATGAAGTCGTACGACCCCGTTGCATGGGCGGCATTGGCAAAATATTGCTCTGAATGGATGCTAGATGCGCACGCTTTGAATTCGCCCAGGCTAGCTATAAATTCACGCCGCGCTATCCAAACCGTACTTAAGACAGGCGGGTGCTGAGGCGTTGAGGTAAGTAGCATAAACAAGTACCGCATAGGCTGCAAGATTGTCTCGCCTAGACTTTTTGCCACATGTTTTGGTAGCAACGAAACCATATTCAAGTTATGTGTGACCATGTAGTCAATAACTTGAGCTATGCTCTCGGGTTCATAGCGGGTGTCAACACCAGAAAATAGGATGTATTCGCCTGCTGCCTCTTCGAGTAGAGTCTGGTATGCGTGGTTTCGCCCTAGCCATGTTTCATCTGGTTGCTTGCCTTTTATAAACCTGACTCCATCTTGTGCAAATGCCCGAATAATTTGTGATGTGTCGTCCTGCGAGCAGTCATCTAAGACTAAAAACTCAATTTTTGGATAATTTGTTTTAACGATAGATTGCAAATGTTCTGTAAGCGCATGTGTTTCATTTCTGGCAGGAACCGCGAAGCTCACGCTTGGTTGTTTAGCATCCGCACCCTGACTTGTAGTCGCTCGTGGTGAATGGTGTACATATATTTGTAAAATTCGCACCAGTACATACGCACTTACCATCAAGGATATAAGAAATTGCACTATAACTTCATAGCCTGGCGGCAGCACCAGGATCGATACAAGTGCACCACAAAAGAACATGCCAAGACCGAGCTGATTGCGCATCACTACATTCCGTGTGCGGTGTGCATGAAATCTCCACATCCACAATATTGCAATATTGGCGATAAGGTATGCGCTCACTACGCCTATAATCACCTCTGTCCAAGCGGTAAAAATAAATGGCACAAATACAAAACTGAGCAACAAGCTGATCGTTGCGAATAGCGCTAGCATTCTATTGGTTGCGCGTAAGGAGCTGAACCGCGGAGCGAGTAATACCACAGAATAAGCGCTCATATAGAGCACGAGCCATGCAAGGCCAAGTGTATCATCCATGCTGGTATTGTAGCTCGAAGTTAGCATAAGCGTCGAGCAGATTGGACTAAATTTTTGCATTTGGCATATTGCAATCCCTGAGGTGCGTTGTTGACTTCATGCTTGATTATACGTATAATGTCCTTGACGAGCCGAATTAGGCTCTTTTTTATATGAAAATATCTGTAAAACTGTGCGGCTGGGAGGCAATTGCATGTTTAAACGAGTATTCAAAGACAGGGGCATCAAAAAGCGAGTTGCCAAGCATTCTAAAAAGGTTCTAAAAAAAGAAGTTAACCTGCCAGTCCCGTTGCCAGATAACAAGGTTGGTCGCGCCCTCAAAAAGAAGCGTCGTGCGCCGCTGGCTAAATACTTTTCTGAGGCATGGGCTGAACTTCGTAAAGTTACCTGGCCTTCACGCAAAGAAACTTTAAAGCTTACACTTGCCGTCGCACTATTTACCGCTTTCTTTACAGTTTTTACGGCCTTATTGGATCTTGGGATTACTAACGTGGTGGAAAGGATACTACTTTAATGAGCAGACGATACGACTCAACCAAGCAATGGTATGCGATTCATACCTATTCCGGCTACGAAGAAAAAGTTGCCGAATCTATCCGACAGCGAGCAGAGAGTCTCGATATGAAGGACAAGATATTTGACATTATTGTTCCAAAAGAAAAACAGATTGAAATAAAGAATGGTAAGCGTAAGGTTGTTGAGAAACGCATTTTCCAGGGCTATGTCATCGTACAAATGAAGATGTCAGAAGATGCTTGGTTTATCGTGCGCAACACACCTAACGTGACAGGCTTTGTTGGCACCGGCACCGAACCAACGCCAGTTTCTGATGAAGAAATGGAAAAGATTCGTAAGCGTATGGGCGTTGAGCAGCCGAAGCATAAGATCGACTACTCGATCGGTGAGGTTGTGAATATTGTTGACGGTCCATTTAAAGGCTTCGACGGTACGATTAACGAAATCGACCAGCAAAAAGGCAAGATTAAAGTATTGGTCAATATGTTTGGCCGCGAGACTCCTGTCGAGCTTGACAGCTTGCAGGTTAAGAAAGTTTAGGAGAATTTATGGCATCAAAACAAGGCAACAAGGTGGGAACAATCAAAATGCGCATACCGGCAGGTGGCGCGAGTGCTGCACCACCCGTTGGTTCGACACTTGGTCAGTACGGCGTTAATATGATGGATTTCATTAATCCATTTAACGAAGAGACCAAAGACATGCGCGGTCAGACCGTAACAGTGCACATCACTATCGGTGAAGACAAAAGTATGAAATGGCGTATTGTTGGTCAGGCGACGGACGACCTGATTCGTGCTGCCGCAGGACTCAAGAAGGGTTCTGGTCGCCCACACGACGAGAAGGTAGGCAAGCTTACCAAGGCGCAAGTTGAAGAGATTGCTAAGCAAAAACTTGACGACATGAACGCTGCTGGCAACCTAGAGTCTGCTATGAAGCAGGTTGCAGGCACCGCTCGCTCAATGGGTGTAGAAGTAGAACAATAGTTTATTAAATAACTTGTGGGATTTTCGCCTTTATAAATGCGAGAAGCTTGACCACGAGAAGGAGTAATTCATTATGGCAAAGGCGCCAGAAGAACAGGAAATCAATACTGTAGATGCTGAGGAAACAGTAGCTACAGAGACCGATGTAACTGAGGTCACAGCGGAGACAGGCGATGCAGAAGTCGACGGTTCTACAGAAGAAACAAAGCTCGCCAAGGCTGGAAAGCGATCGGCTAAGGCACTCGCCGAGGCAGAAGAAAAGGCTGCAAAAGAGGCACGTAAGGCTGCACGCGAGGATCAAGAAGAGTTCGTCGAAAAGAAAGGTCCTGCACCTAAGACACGCACACTTCTTGAGAGACGATCAAAGTCATACAAGAAGGCGCATAGCCAGATTGACGCTGATAAAACGTACGATCTGAAGTCTGCGCTTGAATTGGCAACCAAGACCTCACCTGTTAAATTTGATGCTACCGTTGAGTTGCACGTTAGACTAAACGTTAACCCCAAGCTTGCAGAAGAAAATATTCGTGGGAATGTTGTCTTGCCGCACGGTACAGGCAAAGTTATCCGGGTTGCTGTATTTGGTAATGCTGATGATATTAAGGCAGCTAAAGCAGCTGGTGCAGATATTGCTGGCGAAGCTGACTTTCTAGACCAACTAGCTAAGGAGCAGATCGATTTTGATGTTCTAATTTCGACACCTCAAATGATGTCCCAACTCGGTAAATTTGCTCGCTTGCTTGGTCCGAAAGGCCTCATGCCTAATCCTAAGAGCGGAACTGTTACGGCAAATGTCGCAGACGCTGTAAGTAAGGCAAAAGCTGGTCTGGTTGAATATCGTGTTGATCCTACTGGTATCATTCATCTTGGTATCGGAAAGGTAAGCTTTGGTGGCGACAAGCTTAATGACAACGCACAGATAGTTTTAGAGAGTATCCAAAATGCTAAGCCTGGCTCGATCAAAGGCCAGTATATTGAGTCAATGTTTGTCTCAACATCCATGGGTCCGAGCATTAAAGTACAGTAAAACACTTTCATTTACGTAAAGAACCCGGTTTAGGCCGGGTTTTTTATTATTCAAAATGCATATGCTTGGTTCTGTCAAGCCAACTGCGCTACACTAGTGGAACGATGAGAGACCAGAATATATTTTTTGCAATTGAAAGCACGAGTCCAGGCATACAATCTATGCAATTCGAGCTGTTGATCAAACGCCTTAAATCCGACGGAGAGCAGGTGAGCGGCGTGCACTTTCCAAAAATTGATCCTGAGTTTCTGAACTCAATTGTACAAAAGAGCAAACAGTTTAGCGCTGTGGACGGATTTAGGGCAGCTCTCAACGCCTGTGCGAAGCGATATATTCAAGATGTCGCGCGGATCGAACAACCATTGAGTGCTGGTCGACACGTCATCGTAAGCAATTACATACTTTTCCTAGCAGCTCGGGTGTTTGCGTCGCTCACGGCCGCTGGAATAGAGCTGCCATCTGATCATGATATTTCTAGTGCGATCGATGAGATTCGAACGGTACACAACTTGCCCATGCCGCACATAACTGTAGTGATCACTCATGGTGATATCGGACTAAACAAGGCGTTCCAACATGTGATTAGTGAATATGGAAAGACACTTATTCAAATTGAGGCTAAGAGCGAGGGAGTAGAGCTGTCGGCTCAGGCGATTCACGACAGAGTATGGGAGGTTTTCACGTCTCTGCGTTTAGATGCGCAGGCGACTTCTTCGGAAGCCATGCAAGATCCTATGGAAGAAACGGGCACAATGGCTACCTCTGAGCCTGTCGAATTTGAGAGTCATGGCGGGGAGCCAGCAGTGCAGTCGATGCAACTAACGCTAGGTGAATGGTATTATCGATCCGAAAAGGATGAAGACCTAGATATCTATAATCCCTTCGATGCCCATAGCATAAATCAGTTCTACCAAGGCCCGCACCGTAGCATTGAACATGCAGAGTGGGCGAAGTTAAATCATCAGCCACTTTTTAATCATATTTCGGAAACTGCACAGATTGTCGTGGTTAGACCAGGCGAGCGGCTACTCGTACACAGTCGAGAGTTTTATTACGCTCCGCTCGATAATCCACTTATCAGTCCATTTAGTCATAATGGCGTATTGCTGTATCTAAAGAGCAATGTTACATCGGCAACCCAGCCGCAGCGCTTTATATTTGAGCTCGTGAATCTCAATCAGCGAACAAGCGTTGTACTTGTGCAGGGTGAGCAACTAGCTCAGATTGCGCTCAAGGCTCATGAGTCCATGATCATTGGTAGTGATGCTGCGATATATAATCAGTTGATTGAAAATTGGTCGCCTACAGACATGCTGCCACTGGCCATGAACAGTAATACCGATTCAACCGCTACATTAAAATCGCCCTCTACGCAGACGCCACAATCAGCCGAACCGCCAATGCAACATGCAGTTTTGGAACCTACACCCAAGGAACACCTACTGACCAACCAAATACAGGAAAACAACTGGTTAACTCCCGCGGGCTCAGACTCGCTTGAATATACCAGCGAAGCCGTATCGGCTCTGGCATTAGTGCGGTTACTGAGCCTTGGCCACAACGGTCTTTTATCTATTGAAGCTAAGCCAACCAGCTTTACGGATAAAGACGAGAAAAATAACTACCGGTATGTGACTCCACGAAGTCTAAACGCGCAATCTGCACGAGATTTCGAAGCTGCAATAAATGGTATATTTGCAAACTATCAAACTATGGAGCGACAGCTAAAGGAAAACGAAGATCGACTCGGAAAAACGCTTGTTTCGAGAGCCAGAGAGGCATTGCTAGGCGCCCTGCCATTAGCATGTAAGTTCGACGTCCATATGCGCATAAACCGACACATGGCAAAAGAGATCTGCATTGCACTTATGAGTGACGATTTGCACGAAGTTCGATTGATAGGAGAACGACTACATACTATTGGACGCGAGGCACATGTAGAACATTTCAACGACACCAACATAGAACAGAGCGTCCAGCGCGTTCTGCGACGACGCCAAAAACTTAGCAAGCAAATTGACGCGGTGCTACCCTCGGGGCTAGGGCTTGATAATACCGCTGGCGTACAACTAATTGCACGACAACCACTTAACGAATTTGAATTGTTGGCACCATTTCTTTTTCAGAATCAAAACATAGGTGCCGAAGACTTACTTGAAAGTATTAGTATGTTAAGTTACGAGGAAAAGCGTCGCCTACACATCGGGATGCTAAAAGCAGCTTTTGACCATCAAGCTGATGTTTCGCTTGCCAGCAGCTCGTTGACATGGGAGATCGCATCAGATATCACGACTCTAGTTGGGGTACTCCAAACCGAGCAGTGGCGGGGCAAGATTCTGACGCAGCGATTTTCGCCACGTCTAGGCTA
>CAZHXE010000056.1:0-7663 GCA_964536005.1 uncultured Candidatus Saccharibacteria bacterium | reverse complement strand
TACGACATAATCCCGTACTTGTTTGCGCATCAATACTTAGTCCAACCAGAAAGCCAGAATCATTACTTCAGCCGTTTTCCGATCATATATGAAGCTGATCACATCTTTACGATATCTAAGACAACCATGGATGACCTCATTACGTTCCTTGGTCTGCCGCCACGGCGTTTGGTGAATATCGATGGTGCCCCTATTACACTTCAGCGTGGTGACGTTACACCAGAGCGGCCGGCTTCTGCGCCGAACGCACCGTTTATCCTGTTCCCGAGTGGAAACGATATACGCAAGAACAACGAACGGACAATTAAAGCGTTTGAGGTGTTTAACCAAAAATTTGGTAATGAGTATGCATTACTCGTTACCTCTACATTTGATGAAAAGACACAGACCAAACTACGCGCGCTTGCAGATAACGTAGTATTTACTGGTAACGTAAGTGAAGCCGAGATCGCTTGGTTATTCAAAGAAGCCGAAGCGGTTTTATTCCCGACTTTGTACGAGGGCCTGGGTCTACCGATTCTTGAAGCAATCAGCTCATCAACAACTCCCGTTTGTTCGGACATACCGGTATTCCGAGAGATGTCAGAGCAGCCAATCCTTGACTACTTCAATCCATATGACATTTTAGACATCGCGCATGGACTCGAGAAGGCGGTGCACGAGCCGTTTTCTGCGCAAAAGTATAAACCAATTACCGATAAATATCAGTGGTCGCGTACTGCAAAGTTGTTTATGGCTGCGCATGCTGAGTTTCAGCCGGAGGAGGTACAAAAAGAGCGTCGGCGCCTGGCAATAGTTGGCCCGCATACCCGCGGAATGTCCGGCATTGCCTATATGAACCAGCAAATGCATGCTGAGCTTGCGCGATATTTTGATATTACCTACTTCTTGGAAGATAACGACTCTAATCAAACTAAGGTGGAGTACCTGACGTATGTCGCAGACTGCCGAGACGTGTCTGAGTTTGACGATGCCGCCTACAAGCAATTTGATTCGGTCATTTATCACATGGGCAATAGCGACTACCACTGCCTTGCCTACTGGCTGGCGCAGCGCTATCCTGGCTACGTTGTGCTGCATGACACCGACCTAGCCGGTTTGGCTGGAGTGCTGGTGCAAAAAGGCTACATTTCGGAACAGCGTCGAGAGCTAGAGCAAAAACTTTCAGGTATGCTAGAGCTTGCCTCTGAAAACACAGTCAGTCTACTCAATACAACCTTGGGCGTCATTGTTCATTCTGCGTACGCCAAAGATCAGGCCGAACACGCCATGCTGAGCGACGATATTACCGTGCATCGTCTGCAACTACCGGTACCCGAACCAACCGTGGTGCGGCGCAACTTCAACAAAAAGTCATTTAACATTGGAATGGCCGGCGTAATACATAGCGTTAAAGGGTTGGAAATTGTACATAACTTGGCCGTAGATCCGGACTTTTTAGGTCACCACTTTACCATTTTTGGATGGGGATTTGCCGCATCTACTGTGCAGCTTGATGAAATTTCGTCTCTGCCAAATGTAACGATTGCCGCCGATGTAACGGACTTTGAATATCAAAGCCTTATGTCGAGCTTAGATGTGTACGTTAATTACCGGCCAACCTACCGCGGCGAGGCGTCACTTACCACGCTGCAGGCACTCCGCATGGGAGTGGCGGTGGTGGTACGTGACATTGGTTGGTATCACGAGCTGCCCGATGAGGCAGTAGTGAAGGTAATGAGCGAAGACGAGGTAAAGGGCCAAGTCTTCAAGCTCATATCCCATCCAAAGCACATGCAAGATATTTCTGACGCAGCCATTAAAACCGCAAAACAAACGTTTAGTCTGGCGGGTTATGCACAGGATACCCACAGGGTAGTACATAGCTCTGCCGAGAATATTAACGCCGTCACAGCTGCTCTTTTGCGAGATGGCAGAGCCTATAACGCCCGCACAAAAGTTCAGAAGAACTGGCAGCGTTTTTTGAAGAGTCGCAATGGATAGACTGATGCTTAAAAAAGTAGCGTATCTCTTACCGCTGGTTGTACCTTCTGGCATGGTGATAGTTGGACTAGCTTCGCTTATATTGCTGCTGCTGGGTATTTTATATACCTGGCTGGTTGCCCTGGTGATTGTAGTAGTCTTTGTAGGCGTCTTTATCGTGCTGCATGGCCGGATTCACGATGCAGCCAAGCGCTTTAGCTGGTTTGACGTGCTCGCACTTGCTTTGGTGGCGGGTTGGATGGGTGCAAATGCCTTCTTTACTGCCCAGCACCTGTTTATTGATCGAGATCCGGGCTTTTATGCGAATGGGGCAGTCTGGATATCACATAATCCAGATCTGGATTTTGACTTTGAGAACCAGTTTGGCGGTACAACGCGTGTAAAAGCGCCAGGTTTTGACACACTCAATGGCGAGCAATATCTGCAGGGATCGCATTACCTACCGGCTCTTATGGGTACAATCGGTCGGTTTGTGGGTATGACGACTATGCTGCATGCGGTTGTGTTCTTTGGTGGTGCGGCATTGCTTGCTGTCTATGCGTTTCTTCGTAATATCGCTACACCCAAGTGGGCGTTCATGGGTGCGGGCGTGCTATCCGTGGTTTTGCCGTTCTATTACTTCTCACGCGACAGCTATAGTGAGCCAATTTCGCTGGCTGCAATTTTTGCTGGTCTGGCGCTTTTGTATCATGCGCACATCGACCGAACGAAGATGTCGCTTAAGCTGTGGTTGCTGAGTGGTTTAGTGCTCATGGGCGCTGCTGCGATTCGCATTGATGGGCTCGTTATTGTTGCGCCGCTCTTTATTGCTCTGGCATTGTTGAGTGGCCACTACGGCATCAAACGAATTGCCATGATTGTCGTGCCGGTACTGCTTGGCATCTTGCTGCTTTGGATTGATGTGACGCAGTTTTCGCAGGTGTATTATCGCGGACACCGCGGCCCACTGCTGAGTTCGCTCCTACTCATCGGCATGAGTCTTGTTGGCGGCGGCATTTACGTACTAGCGCTGCGCGGTAGTAAATTGACACAAAACCTGCTGCCAAAAATTCGTGCCGTCTTTTCGTGGCAGGTTATAGCTGGCTTGGTGGCGCTAGGCTCTGTGCTGATGATTTCGCGGCCCCTTTGGTACGAGCATCGCCAGGGTACAAACAACCCAGTGGTAGTAAGCGTGCAGCTTGACGAACATCTGGACCCGGATGGCTTCAGAAAATATGCCGAATTGACGGTTGATTGGCTCTTTACCTACCTAGGGCCAGTTATTATGTTGCTATCTATTTTGGGTGTGACGATTGTTATCTGGCAAGTGGCTCAAAAGCGCCGTAACGAATTATTGCCATGGCTGCTGATATTTTTTGTCACGGCTACGCTTTACTTGAATCGTCCGAGCATCACCCCGGATCATATTTGGGCATCACGCCGGTTCTTGCCGGTGATCATTCCATCGATCGTTATTGCGGCAATGCTGGCACTCGATTACCTCGAAAAGCATTACGCCAAGCACGCTGGCAAGCGCTTTCAGATTGCATCTTTTGTAATTGCGGGGCTTATGCTGGTGGTATTTCCACTTAAAATCGCCAAGCCTTACGCGACGCTTTCGGCTCATCAGCACCTGGCTTCGATCGATGCGGTCTGTAAGCAACTCGACACCGTCAAGAATCCAGCGGTCTTGTGGGTCGGCCTGGCTTCGAACTTCTTTATGTTGCCAACGCAAACGGTCTGCGGGCACGATTCTACCGAATTCATGCTTGGTAAAAACGATGGTCGGGCTCCGCAGGCAGCGCTAGCAAAAGCAGTTGCCGAGTCGCCTAGTGGTAAAGACTTTACACCGGTGCTGGGCGTTTTAGGTACGCAACTTGGCTTGATTGACAATTGGGAGATGATTGGCGCGCGACCCGTAGCTAACATTCAGTACCAGGATATTCAGCGTGCGCTAACCCAGGTTCCAAAGCGAAGAGCTAGTTTTAATGACTCGGTCGCACTGCTCAAAATTAATCCCGACGGCACACTCACCCCACTCGTTGCGCCTGCTGAACAATAGCTATTTGGTTGCGATAACGAAGTAGCCGTAGGGCAGCTTGCGCGGACCGTTGGTCTTGATTTCTACTTTACTAAAGTCCGCGAGTAGCCTTTTGAGCGCATGCTGCGTAAAGCGCCAGTAATCATGCGGCTCGTCGTGCAAAGGGAAGGCAAATGGGACAGCCACGACTAGCTTGCCTTTTTTGGTTAGTGCGGCGCGCAGGTTGGCAAGTGCGGCTTCTGTTTCGTACACATGCTCAAGCACATTGAGGCACAAAATAAGGTCGTACTCATCTTTGATCTTCATGGTGGTGATGTCGAGTACTTCGTGGCCGTATTCTGGGTTGATATCTGTCTGGCGAAATTCCTTAGCGTCTTTAAAAATGTGCTTGGCCGAGTAAGCTTCTTTGCCTTTTACTTGCTTACCGCTGCCAATTTCAAGAATCTTGGATTGCTTAGACGACTGAGCGAGTAAGCTGAGTTGAGAATAATAAAACTTGCGCGATCCGCTAATGGTATGAAGCAGGGGTTTGGCGACTTTAGCTAACATGATTGGTGGTACCTTCTTTCTTACGTTTATTATCAAGCATTGTAGCCAAGAAGAAAAATAGAACATCAACCAATGCAGTCCAGAGCCTGCTTAGAACCGTGATGGCGAGCGCAATTTCTTTAGGGAAAATAGCACTCAGCAGTAAGAGCTGCGATGCGTCACGCACGCCCAGCCCACTTGGCACGAATGGCGTTGCCATGCCAAGCACGCCTGCTAGGTTAATGGCACCAACTATATACAGAAAATCCGAATACTGTGTTTCAGGCCAAATCGCAGCGGCTAAAAACACATACGAAAGTCCAGCCAATAAGCTACCCAGTGCATACAGCACGAACGATCGCGCGGTTGCCTTGCCGTTTGTGGCAAGCTCGTCATACGCGTCTTTGCGACGAATAAGCTTAAACGCACGGCGTATCACCTGGTTAAAGACTGGCGGCAAGAGCACAAGCATAAGAAGAAACGTACCGGCAAGGACGAGTAGCTGCAGCGTTGAATTAACTTTTTCGTCGATTCGGCTGTCTAAGCTCAAAATAACGATCGACACCGACCCAAGCGCCACAATCTGAATACCTGCTTCAACTAGCGACGCAACTGCCAGCCGACTTTTGGATATGCCGAGGTCGCGTGCTAGGAATATTTTGCCAGCAATCCAGGTGACGGTGCCTGGAATGTAGCGTGCCATCCAAGACTTCGCGTAGATTGCGCTGAGATGTCGGAATGGTGGCAGCTCTTTTGAGCCCAAATCGTGCAGAATCATGCGCCAAATAAATACACCCCAGTAGCGAAATAGTAGAGAGAAAAAGGCGCTTAGCGCCAGGAGGGGCGGGTTGAAACTCAAGTTGCTGAGTTGGTCATAGTCGATCCCACGCAAATAGATATAAAAGAAGCCGACAATAAGTACGACGAGGGCGATTCGGACTATCAAAACAAGCTGCTTTTTGTTCAGCTTAATCATGGCTTAGCTCTGTGAATGCCTTACGAATTGCGACCCTGCGCTCAGTTATGCTGCGCTCAAGCTCGGCACGGTAGGCGGCTTGGTTGGCCAGTAGGTCATTCAGGCGCTCTGTGTATACTTTGGCAAAGTCGTCTTCAAGTACTCGTTCGATGGCGAAGGCATTCTTCTGTTGGCCGATTTGCTCGAAGTAGACACGACCTTTATCGACGTAATAGAAGTTAACGCTCGGTGTGTAGCCGCTGGTGGCAATGATATTACTGTGCAATCGGAATCCAACCATCGCCTTGGCCTGCGCGAGCAGTTTACGAAGCAGGGCCGGGCTGATCGTGTCGGTCTCCAGAATGGTCACGTTGCTCGGTAGTTGTTGCTTGAGGCTGTTGCAAAATGGTACGTCCTCGCTCATGTGCATAGGAACGAGCAGCACGTGACTGGAGGCTTTAGCGGCTATCTGAATCATTTCAACGAGCTTCTGCTTGTAGAGTTCGTTTTGTGGGTTTGGGCGCTCGCTCGTAAAACGTTTTTTGTACTTGTATGGAATGATGCCGCCCTTTTTGTAATGGAACCAGTCACGCGGTGCTATAGCGATAAAGTCGTTTACATATTGCTCATCGATAGACTGTGAGGCAAGTTCCTTGAATTCACCTGGTGTAATTGCTTCTGGAACTGGCAAGATGGCGGGGTCGGATGAGCTAACCAGCTGGGCCTTAGGTACTCCCCAACTTACCAGCTTGTCGAACGATTCTTGGTCGCGTACGGCAAAACGCTTGGTGCGGCGTACAGTAAAGGCGATTATGCGTTTGCTGAAGTTTGATTTGGTTGGGCCAATGCCCTGGAATGCGCCATAGATGCGGGCGTTAAACAAACGCATCCATACAATTTTTAAGGACCAATACCAGAGGGCAGCCTTGTTTGTGTAGTCTTTGAGTAATTCACCGCCGCCCCAGTACACTACGTCGGAGCGCTTGGCTGCAACCGCGAGTGCCAACCACTTGAGTGGATTCAGAGTGTGTACGTCGGTGTCCAGAAAATCGACGCCAAACCAGTGGCTGTCGCGCTCGTGCTGCTCGGATAATCCGGTTATGTGGCTGTCCGGGTAGGATTCCCGTATAAGCTGGATCAGACCCTCGGCAATCGCACGGTCGCCCCGATTTTTGGCTAAATCACTGTTGATGATAAGTACATTTTTCTTCATACCTGTAGCGCGTGAGTCCTCTAGTCTTTTATGGCAATTCGTTTAATAAGTTCCATGTGCTTGCGAGCTACCTCGTGCCAGTCAAATTGCTCTGCCAGTTGCTTTGCGTTTGTGCGCAAATCCGTAACTTTGCTGGCGGGTAGCGCCGTGAGCTTAGTAATTGCTTTGGCGATTGCTTCGGGCGACTTTTGTTCGATGAGTGTGCCGGCGTTTTGAGTAAGCACCTCCTCGGCACCGCTCACGGTAGTAGCAATCACCATTTTACCATAGCTCAGCGCCTCCATCAGGGCTACGGGCAGGCCTTCTGAGTCACCTTGGTCGTCTATGATCGAAGGTAGTACAAAGATATCGGCAGATTCCAACAGCGCATGTTTAAGATCGCCACTGACGTAACCCGGGAAGACTACATCTCCCTCAACCCCATTTGTGCGCGCCGCTTGACGCAGCTCGTCCATAAGCTGCCCGTCACCGCCAATTACTAGTTGATACGAGTCCTTCACCGACTTGTCGAGCTTGGCATAGCCTTCAATCAGGTATTTAAAGCCCTTTTTATGGCTGAGTCGGCCAATCGCCAAAATCATCTTGCGATCATTTTTAACGCCTGCCTCAGACAGCAGCGCGCTGGCGGTTTTTGGGGGAAGGGTAGAGTGTTGTAAGTCCACGCCCATGGGAATGATCGACAGTTTTTGGGCAAACCTGTCGCGCCACTCTGCATCGGTAAAGAAGCTAGTTAGTTTAGTGGCAGTCCGCTTGGACACGGCTGTGAACTCGGGGGTGTAGGCCAGTACTTTGGCAATGAGTTTTTTGGCGCCAGGCACCTTTTTAAGCACCGAAACATCGGAAGCATGAGTAGTAAAGAGCAGGGGAATACCAGAAGGCTTACAAGCGAAGTAGGCGATAATTCCTTGCGGCATAAACCAGTGGGCGTACACGGCGTCGGGCTTAACCTGGCGAATGAGCCTTT